>JASLIY010000110.1 GCA_030152675.1 Acinetobacter sp. | reverse complement strand
GCATGGGGCTACTTTGTGTATCAAGGGGTGGTTGATCCGCTCGGCGGCATCAACAGCTTATGGCCTTTATTCGGGATTGGTAACCAGATTCTTGCAGCGATGGCCTTGATCTTGGGCACAGTCATTTTATTCAAGATGAAGAAAGAGAAATACGTGTGGGTCACCATTTTACCGACGATATTCTTATTTGTGACCTCGATGACGGCGGGCTGGCAGAAGATTTTCCATAGCAACCCGAAGATTGGTTTCTTGGCCCAAGCCAACCGATTCTCGGATGCGATTGCGCGTGGGGAGATTCTCAAGCCTGCGAAAAGTATTGCTGAGATGCAAAGCATTGTCTTATCCAATCAGATCAATGCCGTACTCTGTGCATTCTTTATGATCGTCGCTGTGGTGATGGTGTTTGCTTCGATCGGTATTGTACGCCGTGCCTTGGCGAGTCGTACTCCGACAGTCAACGAAGCTGAAGCGGTTTATCGTGATGTTGACATGCCAGTTGATCCTGTCAGCGGCAAGTCATTGCATTGATGCTTAAGTATTGAATAAAGGAGTAGATCTCATGAAGTTGAAATTTACTAAAAATGGCAAGACGCTGATGTATAACATCATCAAGATGACCATCATGTCGCAAAAGAAGATCATTTTCTCACCCAAGAATTGGTCGCGGATTGCAACTCTGTGGCAGCGTTTACAGCAAAGCTTTCGTTTGATGGTGGGGGTGCCTGACTATCAAACGTATGTGGCACATATGCAACAGCATCATCCGGACTTAGCGCCGATGGATGTAAAGACTTTCTATCGCTACTGTGTCGATTCGCGTTATCCAAGCGCGGGGGGCGGCATGAAGAAATGCCCGTGTTAATGCATCGATGATGTGATCCAATAATCAAGTGTTAACAAAAACGGCTGATGAAGATCAGCCGTTTTTTTGCTTTAAGCATATTTTGTTCGTGAATGACTAAGTGATACATCTATTTTATTTTTGATGTTTAAATGGTATCGTTTGTTGGTGTTTTAAAGCCAGTGCTTGCATTAATGACAATTAGGCAAGAAGAATATTCCTATGATGGATGGAATGATAAGCATCACTGGATGAAGTTTAGAGAGTAGATTGGGACAATACGTGAGAGGGAAGCGATGAGTGCTTATATTATTTTGATACGCAAAGCGTTGAACAATGCTGATGAAATGAAGACCTACAAACAACTGGCACGTCAAGCCAGTGCAGGGCATCAGATTCAACCGATCGTATTTTATGGTGAGGTTGAAGCTTTAGAAAAGAGTGATACTGATGGTGTTGCGATTTTAAAATTTCCAGATATGCAGCAGGCACGTGCCTGGTACCACAGTGAAGCATATCAACAGGCCAAACAGCATCGCAATCTAGCGGCAGAATATCAGGTGATATTAACAGAGGGGTTGGATTGATTAATTTGATAGAACGCAGATAAAAAACAACCCACGCAAGGTGGGTTATTTAATTGATAGGATCTTATTTTTTGAATTCAGTGATATTGATTGGTTTATCTTTAACTAACTCAACCACGCCTTCGCCAGCTTTAAAGTGGATTGAAACGCCTTCGTCATTGGCCAAGCGTACACCACTGCCAGATACAGCACGTGTCAGGTGATGAACTTTACCTGAGTTATCAGTTAAGTCTGCGGTTTCAAAGTTGTCTGAAGATTTAAGTTCAAGCGTTAAATCCATTGGACCTGTAAAGTTAATGACTTGAGTATCTACAGCTGCACTTGCTGCCGCTTGGTCGTGAGTCTCGACTGCAGCGCTTGCAGTGACTGCATTGTCTTGAGTGGCTTCAGTTGCTGTTTCTTGTGGAGAAGAGTTACAACCTGCAAGAGCCAAAGCCACCAATGAAGCACCAACTAAATATTTCATCTATATAACCTTTTGTTTACAAATCAAACGTGTGGCTATATTAAATGGTAAAAATAAGTTTAGTGGTGTTTGTTACATTTACATGACATAAATCAGATCTTTGTGGAGATTGTTTTTATCTGTCTGTACCTTGCGATAAAGGTCTGTAGAGAGAAGATCGGGATATAAAGCCTGTTTTAGAAAAACCCGAAAACCACATACAAAAAAGCCCACTGCAATAGTGGGCTTGATGTTGCTGATTTAACAGCATAATTTGGTAGGCATGACCAGATTCGAACTGGTGACCTCTACGATGTCAACGTAGCGCTCTAACCAACTGAGCTACACGCCTAAGTGGGATGCATAATAGTAATTATTTTTTAAGTTGACAAGCTTTTTTCTAACAAATTCATTCGGACGTGCATTCTTTAAGCAAGATTGGGCGTATTTATCTTTAATAAGCTGTTTTTTAATCAAAATGTTGAAATTACCCCATCACTTTTGCGTCGGCAGGCTTAAACCTTTCTTGCTCATGCAACGAAATCGGGGCGGGTATTTTTGGCAGTGAGCGGTTGGTGGCAGTGTTCGCAGCGCATACTCGGTTGCGCGGTTTGATGCTGGCAGTCTTGATGAACATAACTGAGGATAGGAAATTGCTGTGAATCGTTCAGCCAGCGATTGCCCCATGCAGTCAGGGCTAAAATCACCGGATATAAATCAAGTCCGCGTTGGGTGAGTGTGTATTCATAACGTTTGGGGTTGTCTTGATACAGCACTTTTTCAAAAATCTGTTGCTCAACCAAACGCTTTAAACGATCAGTCAGTAAATGCCGAGTCATCCCCAATTGTTTTTGAAAATCATCGAAGCGTCGTGTGCGCATAAAAGCATTACGGATAATCAGCAAGGTCCAACGATCACCAAAGATCGATAGGCTGCGTGCAATCGGACAGTCCATTTCTCCGAGTTCATTCCATTTCATTTCTGATTTCCCCAATGCTTCAAGGCGGTATTGCTACGGTTTTGCATCATGGCTGATGCAGGGTGTACTTGACTGCAAAGCATGCGCTGATATTGACCGCGAAGTATAGCATGGCTATATTGAATCAAATGAGTTCTATTTTGGAACTTACTTAGCTTGCTGAGCATGAGCTTTTGAGTGAAGACCTGAGCCATTACATCACTGCAGCAACATCATTCAATGAGGAGTAGCATTCCATG
The DNA here is from genome assembly GCA_030152675.1 of Acinetobacter sp. GTDB lineage: Bacteria > Pseudomonadota > Gammaproteobacteria > Pseudomonadales > Moraxellaceae > Acinetobacter. Next base: position 440 of record JASLIY010000110.1, on the reverse strand, counting down.
GATCTAAAATCAATGACGGGTTTAGCGCTTATGCAAGCCTTTGCCCAAGTCCAACTGCCGACACCCACGATGGCTAAAACCATCCCCATGCAGCCGCTCGAAGTAGAGTTTGGGCGTATCTTATCTTAATGGAGCGTAAGACCCCCACCGAGATTAGGTGGGGGATATAAGCGACTGGCGTAAGCCATGCGACATATTTTGTCGTAAAGGTGTACCTATCACCCACTTAAATAAGCCGTAAATGTTAAGCTAAGCCAATGAAAACACTCAAATTGCGTATCAAAGACAAACATGCAAAGTTGCTCACACAATTAGCTACTGAGGTGAATTTCGTCTGGAATTATGTCAATGATTTGTGTTTTAAACATCTGCAACGGAAAGGACAGTTTTTTAGTGCTTTTGATGTGGCGAAATACACTAAAGGCGCATCCAAAGAGTGT
>JASLIY010000282.1 GCA_030152675.1 Acinetobacter sp. | reverse complement strand
CCCAAATGTGTTCGAGCTGCAAGAGCATATCAAGCAGCAGTCCGAAAGGTAGAGCAGATCTTGGAATAAGAGCATGGCAGTGCATGGAATGCGGTACATTGCATGAATCCCGCGATCGAAATGCGGCACTGAATATACTCGCGCTCGGACATGAGCGTCTAACAGTAGGAATCCCCCTCCTAGCATCAGCGTAGGTGGGGGAGGATGTCAAAAATGGGATCATGTTCTATGTATGTGCCTGCTAATCTATTATGAATTGTCAACAGACCCTAGGACCTTAACATTTAACAGCTACGATTTCTGTTTGGCCTTTTGGCGTAAGACGTACAAATATAAGCTTTCTACTTTTTCACGTGCCCATGGTGTGGTACGCAAGAATCGCAATGATGATTTAACGCTAGGGTCTATGCAAAAACATCTAATTTCAATTTTACGACTCAAGCCTTCAAAGCCAGCATAGTAATCTAGCAACTCATCCAAAATGTCAGCAAGTTTTTTGCCATGTAAAGGGTCATTGGAGGTGCTCATATTGGATCAATCGTATTTGGGAAGAAATGCATTATAACCTAGGTCAGCTGGAAAAATTCTCGGATTGCGTATTGGTGATGATCATCAAAGGAAAGCCTGCGTTATTGGCTGCTTCATCTCTATTTTTAACTTTGGTTATTGATATTAAAACTTTATAGATATGAATAAGAAAAAGCCCCAAGTTTTCACTTGAGGCTTCTTTTAATCTGGAGCGGGAAAGGAGACTCGAACTCCCGACCCCAACCTTGGCAAGGTTATGCTCTACCAACTGAGCTATTCCCGCATGCCGCTTATAATACAGTAACAACTCAGAGGGTCAAGAAATTTCTGCTGCTGCTGCATCTGATTGGCTAAAATAGAATCATATTGATGAAAATGAGCAGCTTATGCTGATGCAGCCGCTGTTTTATTCAGCAATGTTGGCGCGGAATACTCAGGGTCTAGCACAAACTGAACCCGTGCCGTGACCGCACACATCAGTTCATAGCCGACGGTATTTGCCGCCGCTGCAACATCATCGATCGGCAAGATCGCACCCGTGACCGAGCTTCCCCACAGCACCACTTCATCGCCGATCTCGGCATCTGGGATCGGGCTCAGATCGACCGCCAACATGTCCATACTGACACGGCCAATGGTTCGAGTGCGTATGCCATTCACCAAGATCGGTGTACCGGTCGGGGAAATACGTTGATAACCATCGGCATAACCGCAGGCCACAATCCCGATCTTCATCGCAACCGAGGCGGTGAAGTTTGAACCATAACCCACGGTTTCATCTGGATCGAGTTGTTGAATCGAGATCAGCTCACTGCGTAAACTCATACTCGGTTGCAGATCCCAATCTTGGATGGAATGGCTTGGATAGTCCGGTGAACTGCCGTAAAGCATAATCCCGCCGCGCACCACATCAGAGTGCAGGGGAGCAGTCGATGATTGCGCCTGAGCGATTGCGCTGTTATGTGTAGTGCAGTCGCTTTGTGGATGGTGAGTTTGCTGGGTGCTCGGTGCATGATGACGTAAAATCGCAGCACTATTACTCACAGAACGTCGTCCCGGCAGCTCTGCAATCGTCGCTTCAAAGACTTCAAGTTGATAGTCGATACCACGCGCACCTAAGCGCATGCCATCGGCATCAGAGAAATGCGTCATATGCGTGATGGAGGCCACATGATCGAGTGCATTTAAGCGTTGCCATGCGGCGCGATAGTCGCTCGGTCTAAAGCCCAAGCGATTCATGCCACTGTTCATTTTTAAGAAAATATCAAACTGGGCGGGCGCTTGCGTGGTACTTGCATAGGCTTCGAGCCATGCCAGTTGAGCTGGACTGTGCAGACTAAAGCTTAAGTTGTAGCGCGCACAGTCCTGTAAATCTTCTGCCCTAAAGATCCCTTCAAGCAACAAGATCGGGCCGTTCCAACCAAGCTCACGCAATACTTTGGCTTCGGCAATATCGAGCAGCGCAAAGCCATCTGCGCTTTTAAAGGCATCAAAAACACGTGCAATACCATGCCCATAGGCATTGGCTTTGACCACAGTAAAGACTTGGCTTGCTGCTGCGTACTGACGCAGTATTGCAAGATTATGTTTTAGGGCCTGAGGATGGATCACCGCAGTAATTGGTCTAGACATCATGCGTCCTTGTATATTGATGGCTGTACGCTGGCAGACTTAAGCCGTTCGAGAATAACGTTGGATCGACAAGCCTTCGGTGCTGATCTCAGGTTGATGGTTGAGCACGATATCGCTGATCAACTTGCCTGAACCACAGGCCATGGTCCAACCCAAAGTGCCGTGTCCGGTATTGAGGAACAGGTTTTTATATTGGGTGGCACCGATGATGGGGGTGCTGTCTGGGGTCATCGGACGTAGTCCAGTCCAGAAATCTGCTTTGGCCAAGTCACCGCCCGGGAACAGGTCTTTTGTGACCATTTCTAAAGTGGCACGGCGACTTTCTTTGAGTCCCATGTTAAATCCACTCAGCTCGGCCATACCGCCGACACGAATACGTTGATCAAAACGGGTAATGGCAATTTTATAGGTCTCATCCAGCACGGTTGATTGGGGGGCAAAGGCAGGGTCCACGATCGGAATGGTGAGCGAGTAACCTTTGACTGGATAGACCGGTAGATTGAGTTGTAACGGTTTGAGGAAATCACGTGAATAACTTCCAAAGGCCAACACATAGCGGTCGGCGCTTAGCACTTGATCATTGACGCGCACGCCTTTGATTTCATTGCCCTCAACCACCAAGCCTTGCACATCTTGATTAAATTTAAACTCGACACCCAAGTCGGCTGCGAGTTTGGCCAAAGCATTGGTAAACAAGAAACAATCGCCGGTTTCGTCATTGGGTAGATGTAGGCCACCGACCAATTTATCTTGTACATGACCAAGCGCGGGTTCGACACGGGCAAGGTTGGCCGCATCGAGTAACTCATGTTCTACACCACATTCTTTTAGGACTTCGATATCGCGTTGCACGGCATCCATTTGTTCGGCTTTACGGAACACTTGCAAGGTGCCTTTGGCACGGTTTTCATAATGAATCCCAGTGTCTTGGCGTAAGTGTTTTAAACAATCACGGCTATATTCGGCCACGCGCATCATGCGTTCTTTGTTGCGGCTGTAGCTGTCTGGGTTACAGTTTTTCAGCATTTGCGCCATCCAATTCAATTGGTTCAGGCTGCCATCGAGCTGAATCGCCAAAGGGGCATGATGTTGGAACATCCATTTCATGGCTTTAAAGGGAATACCCGGCGCCGCCCAAGGGGTGGAGTAGCCCGGAGAAATTTGCCCAGCATTGGCAAAACTGGTTTCTTTGGCTGGACCTGACTGGCGATCCAAGACCGTGACTTTGGCGCCTTGTTGTGCGAGATAATAGGCACTTGCAACACCGATGACCCCACTTCCTAATACGATGACGTGCATGGGAAATCCCTTTACGAATACTTAAGTTGATTTCACTAGTATATTGTTGAGTTCATAGTTTATTTCACTGTATTTGGGGCTAAAAAATAGGTAAATTATGTTTTTGTCGTGCTCAAAATCCACTTAAAAGGAATTATTCATGCGCAGTTTAGATCGGACGGATCTGAAGATTTTAGAGATCCTACAGCGTGAGGGGCGCATCGCCATCAGTGAGTTAGCCTCTCGGGTCAATTTGTCCACCACACCGTGTTCAGAACGAGTCAAACGCTTGGAACGTGATGGGGTTATCACTGGCTATCACGCACGGTTGAACCCAGCATATGTGGATCGTAATTTATTGGTCTTTTTAGAAATCAAACTCTCTGCCAAGTCGGGGGATGTGTTTGATCAGGTGGCACGTGATTTGGTCGAGATCCCTGAAGTCTTGGAGTGTCATTTGATTTCGGGGGAGTTTGATTATCTGGTCAAGGCTCGACTCAAGGAAATGGGGGCTTACCGACGCCTGCTGGGTGATCTACTCAAAAAGCTCCCATCCTCAGCCTCTTCACACAGTTATATCGTGATGGAAGAGATCAAAGAAACGTTGTACCTGAGCTTGGAGAAGTGAGCGGGGGAGGGATTTAAAAAGATCATTGTTTCAAAAGCTGATCCTTTATATTATTTTTTGCTCGTATCTTATGTTCCAAATCTCCCCTCTTGCGCCATATATGGCTGTAGTGGTCTAATAAAACTGGACACCAAATTAGGTGGTAATCTAACCACCTAAGAGGTGAATTCCTATGAAGTTAATGTAGTGTTGAATTCAAAGGCATTCCTCCCTTTGAAAAAGGGAGGCTAGGAGGGATTTAAAGTAAGGCCTTGCAAGATTGAGGTTTAGAGTGGTGCGACGCGTGCGGTGGGCAATTTCTTCTTGCGTGTCACGATTACGCTAAAGAACACCACCATTAGACTGACGCCCAGTGACATCAAGGTCTCGTAACGATAGTCCGGTGAGAAGAACATATACCCGAGGACTGCCACGATGATCGCGATCACAAACCAAGTCAGCCATGGGAATAACCACATTTTAAAAGGCACTTGGATATTCTGTGCTTCGCACTGTTTGCGTAAGCGCAGTTGCGATACCGCAATCACCAAGTACACCAAGAGCGCAATCGCACCCGTGGTCGAGAGCAAGAAGGTCAGCACTTGGCCCGGGAAGAAATAGTTCGCCATACAACCGAAGATGCCCACCACGCACGACAGCAACACAGCCACACGCGGCACACCTTTCGGCGTGAGTTTGGTGACATAGGCCGGTGCATTTTTACGGGCGCCGAGTGAGAACAACATCCGTGATGCAGTATAGAGCGCTGCATTCATACAGCTCGCTACGGCAACGAAAACCACCGTATCCATGATCAGTTTGGTGCCTGGTACGTTTAAGGTCATGAGCACGTATTGGAAGGTGCCGAACTCTTTGAAACCCGCAGAACGCCAGTCCACCAAGGCCACAGCAAGGAAGATCGACACCACAAAAAATAGAATGATGCGATAAATCACCAGATTGGTGGCTTTTCGAATTTTCTCTGCAGGATTGGCAGACTCGGCCGCTGCGATGGAGAGGATCTCGACCCCAAAGAATGAAAATGCGGTGATCAAGATGCCGCCCATGATGCCGCCAAAACCAAAGGGCATAAAGCCGCCATTTTGATAGAGATTGGCAATACCGCTGACATCCGCCAAAGGCCAGAAACCAAATACCGCAGTGGTACAAATCCCGATAAACAACAGGATCGCGATGACTTTGATCATCGAGAACCAGAACTCAAAAGTCCCAAAGTTTTTGACATCAAATAGGTTGGCGATACTGAGGATCACCACAAAGAGCAGTGCATAGGACCAAGTCGGGAGCATCGGGAACCAGGCATGTAAAATTTCAGCACCGGCAATGGCTTCAACGGGGATTACCAAGACCCAGAACCACCAATATAACCAGCCAATGGTACAACCGGCCCAAGGGCCAATGGCTTTGGTGGCATAGGTGGAAAATGAACCGGTGTCGGGTTGCATCACGGCCATTTCACCGAGCATGCGCATGACTAAGAACACCACCACACTGGTGATGGCATAGGAGAGAATCACCGCGGGACCGGCTTTGGCGATTGCCGCAGAGGAGCCGATAAAGAGTCCAGCACCAATGACGCCGCCGATACTGATCATGACGATTTGCTTGTTGGTTAATCCTTCACCAAGCTTAGGTTGGGTATTATTTTGATCGTTCATTTTTTATCCTTAAAAATGATGATTAGATCTCAACTGAATCGGGCGAACATATCATGTGATTACACAGAGCTCAAATTTGATAGATCCCAACTCAGTCGACGAAAAAGGGAAGATTCATTCGAATACTTCCCCCTTTGAAACTAATTCAACGTCGGCATAGAAAATTGCTTTCCTTCACGAATATGGGCAGAAGGCCAGCGCTGGGTGATGGTTTTGCGGCGGGTGTAGAAGCGTGCGCCATCTGGACCATAGGCACTGAGATCACCAAACAGTGAACGTTTCCAACCACCAAAGCTATGATAAGACACAGGAACAGGTAATGGGATGTTAATTCCCACCATGCCGACTTGAATATGAGTACTAAAGTAGCGCGCGGCCTCACCATCACGGGTATAGATGCAGGTGCCATTGCCATATTCGTGATCGTTGATCAGTTGCATCGCCTCTTGCATGCTAGCGACGCGAATGATTTGCAGCACCGGTCCAAAGATTTCTTCTTTATAACTACTCATCTCGGCAGTCACATCATCGATCAAGGTCGGCCCAACATAGAAACCATCTTCATAGCCGGCGACTTTGGCATCACGACCATCGACCACGATCTTGGCCCCTTGTTGTTCGGCACTGTTGATATAGCCGATGACTTTGGCTTGATGCGCTGCGGTAATCACCGGACCGAAGTCATTGCTGCTGTCTGAATAAGCACCGTATTTCAAGTGTTTAATTTCTGCGCTGATTTTCTCGATCAATTGATCTGCGATCTCATCGCCAATGGTCACCGCGACGGAGAGCGCCATACAACGTTCGCCAGATGAACCAAATGCGGCACCAAGCAGAGAGTTGACCACATTGTCGAGGTCGGCATCCGGCATAACAATGGCGTGGTTTTTCGCACCGCCCAAGGCTTGGCAACGTTTGCCTGCCGCCGTGGCAGTTTTATAAATGTATTCTGCGATCGGGGTCGAGCCCACAAAACTAACCGCTTGGATGCGTTTGTCATTTAATAGCGTGTCTACGGCGTCTTTATCGCCATTGACCAAGCCAAATACACCATCAGGGAGACCTGCTTCTTTGAGCAGTTGCGCGATAAACAGCGTAGACGATGGATCACGCTCAGAGGGTTTGAGGATAAAACAGTTGCCGCAGACGATCGCCATCGGGAACATCCACAGCGGCACCATCACGGGAAAGTTAAATGGGGTAATTCCGGCCACCACACCAAGCGGTTGCATTTCGCTCCAGGAGTCGATATCTGGGCCGACATTTTTACTAAATTCGCCTTTGAGAAACTCTGGCGCAGCGCAGGCATATTCGACATTTTCAATGCCACGCTGTAACTCACCCATGGCATCGTGGGAGATCTTGCCATGTTCTTGGCCGATTAGATCGCAGATTTTGGCGCTATTTTGTTCTAGAAGTTCTTTGAAGCGGAACATCACGCGTGCACGTTTAATGACGGGTGTATCGCGCCAACTTGGAAATGCCGCCGCGGCTGCCGCAATGGCTTTATCTACTGTGGCGGGGCTGGCGATAGCCACTTCTTGAGCGACTTGGCCGGTCGATGGGTTGTATACGGCTTGGGTGCGTGCGGCGTCAGTGTCAATCTGACCATTGATGAAGTGACCGATAATATTCATTTTTATTCCCTATTCAAGCTGTTATTTGCATGTCGATGACCTTTATCTTTCTCATCTCTGCTGCGTATGGATTAAAGGTCATCCTTGTCACTTGTGCTGCTATGTGGTGTTACTTGTGGTGCTGATGCTGGTGGTGCAATGTCCGTGCTTAATCAATTTGTTCTTAATCAATTTGATGTAGGTTTTCGCTGACCACATCAAAGACGCGATCCAGATCAGCCTGTTTGCTGTTGAACATCGGGCCAAATTGCAAGGTGTCGCCACCAAAACGCACATAGAATCCCGCTTTCCACAGGCGCATACCGATTTCAAAAGGACGAATCGTTGGGTCGCCATCACGTGGGCTGATTTGCACCGCACCGATCAAGCCACAGTTACGGATATCGATCACATTCGGACAGGATTTGAGTTGATGCAGAGAGGCCTCAAAGCCTGAACTGAGTGCTGCCGACTGTTGGATAAAGCCTTGATCCTCGATCACGTCGAGGGTAGCAAGCGCTGCAGCACAGGCCACAGGATGCGCCGAATAGGTATAGCCATGAGTAAACTCGATCGCATGCGGCGGCAGGTTTTGCTGCATAAAGGCATTATAAATCTCACTCGATGCCACTACACCGCCCAATGGAATCGCACCGTTGGTGATTTGTTTCGCAAAGCAGAGCAGATCTGGGGTGACGCCAAAATACGCTGCGCCAGTTTTAGTGCCTAAACGCCCGAAGCCAGTGATCACTTCATCAAAAATCAACAAGATATTGTGTTGATCACAGATCTCACGTAAACGTTGTAAATAGCCCTGCGGTGGCACCAAGGCACCAGCCGAACCTGAAACCGGTTCAACGATCAGTGCCGCAATATTGGATGCGTCATGCAACTCGATCAGTTTTAGCATCTCATTGGCCAAAGCCACGCCGCCATCATCCGCCATGCCTTTGGTAAAGGCTTTGTCGGTTTGTAGGGTATGTGGAATATGGTCGGCATCCATCAACTGACCAAACATTTTACGGTTGCCGCCGATGCCACCAACACTGGTACCGCCGATGTTGACGCCGTGATAACCGCGAGCACGTCCGATGATTTTAGATTTGCTCGGTGTGCCTTGCACTCGCCAATAGGCTTTGGCGATTTTGATCGCAGTATCGGTAGACTCAGACCCTGAGTCGGTGAAGAAAACGTGGTTTAAACCCTCAGGCATCCAGTCGACGATACGCTCTGCCAATTGAAAAGACAGTGGATGCGCAAAGTGAAAACCCGGTGAATAGTCCAGCGTCGCCAATTGCTTGCTGACTGCTTGAGTAATTTCAGGAACACAATGTCCGAGACCACAAGTCCATAAACCTGAGAGTGAGTCATAGATCTCACGTCCATGCTGATCGATCAGGTTGGGGCCATTGGCAGCAACGATGATACGTGGGTCTTGATGAAAGTTACGATTGGCTGAGAAGGGCAACCAATGTGCCTGTAAATTTAAGTCCTGAAAGCCGTTATTGTTCAACATGTGATTACTCCTTTAATCCTGCTTTTGATCTCGCTTTGATTTGAGTTTACTTCGCAACTTGTGTTTGATAAATTCAAACTAACTTAAGTTTAGATATGGTTTTACTAACCTATATGTGTGACGTATGAGCTTTGGTAAATTAAAACAAGTATCTGATTTTGATATAAAATTACTAAAAATATTCAAAACCGTTTGTGAGAGTGGGAGCTTTACTGCGGCCGAAAGTGTCTTGGGGATCAGTCGTTCCGCAATTAGTTTACATATGAGTGATTTGGAGGGGAGGCTCGGAATTCGCTTGTGCCAACGTGGTCGAGCGGGCTTTGCAATCACCGACGAAGGCAAGGCGATGCTGAAGCATATTGATGTGTTGATGGCGGCGATTGAGGACTTTCGGATTCAGGCCAATCAAGTACACAATCAGCTCAAGGGTGAATTTAGCATTGGCATCATCAATAACTTGGTCACCATGCCCAGCTCATTTATCACACAAAGTTTAGCGCAGCTCAGCAGTGAGAGTGAAGATATTCACATCAATATTAGTATGAGTACCTTGTCCGATATCGAATGTAAAATTATGGATGGACGCTTGCATGTTGGTGCGATCCCGATGATGACGCCGTTGTCAGGGCTGAACTATGTCGACCTGTATGAGGAAAAGTCCTATCTCTACTGCGGTAAAAACCATCCCTTGTTTGCCGAGGCAGATCAGGTCAAACAAGCAGACTTACTGCATCACAACAGCGTCACCCCGAGTTATACCATTCCGCCTGCGGCCTTGAAGTTACATCAGAAAATGCGCGGCAATGCCACCGCTGGAGATCGTGAGGGCATTGCTTTTCTGATTCTCACCGGTAAGTACTTGGGGTTCTTGCCCGATCACTTTGCTAAAAAATGGCGCCTTGAAGGCAGCATGCGCCCGATCTTGGCGGACCGATTTCATTACAGTACGCGTATTTGCATGGTGACCAAAAAGGGCAGTAAACCGAATATGATCTTGGCACTGTTTTTTGAAAAGATTAAACACAATATTGCCGCACATCAGCGCCACAATGGGCGTTGAGCGGCGTATAGTAAATCTCTTGATGTTGAAGTGAGGGGGTTGAGTCGTTGGTATTAAAACGGGTGTTTTTTAAACTTTAATCAATTCACAACAGTCAAAAAAAGCCCTCATCTTTCGATGGTGGCTTTTTTTAATGCCGGTTCTAAAGCCGAGAAGACATAATAACAATGGTATTAAATCAAATAAGTATTGGTGTTTCGAGAATTTTTTCTTCATGCTTAAATCGATAAAAAAAGATGCACTTTCAGGATGGAAAGGCTTTATAAAACTTAAAAACTTTTAACGTGATCGATATCTCAGCATTCCATCTCATAGCGCCTAAATTCAATTTTCTATTTTAAGGAAAGCGCAATGTCAAATTTTATGATTGAGCTAGTTGCCTTTGCATTAAAACAAGCCGAACTTTCAAAGGTCGCCATTCCATCTATTCATCATGATCTCGGTGGCGCGCAGGCGGATCTGGATATCGCTTACGGGGTGCAGGAGCTGAACACCCAACGTGCCCTGTCCGAAGGTCGTCGTTTAGTCGGTCGTAAAATTGGGCTGACGTCCACGGTGGTACAAGCCCAGTTAGGCGTCAATCAACCGGATTTCGGGATGCTATTTGCAGATATGGCTTATCAGGATGGCGCAAGTATCGCATTCGATCGATTGATCCAACCCAAAGTAGAGGCTGAGATTGCACTGGTGCTTAAACATGATCTCCATCAAACACAGCATTGCTTTGCCGATATTATTCATGCGACCGATTATGCACTTGCCGCAATTGAGGTGGTGGATAGCCGTATTGAAGATTGGAAGATTTCACTGATTGATACTGTTGCGGACAATGCATCTGCAGCAGCTTTTGTACTCGGTTCACATGCCGTCAAACTTGATCAGCTCGATCTCATCAATTGCAAAATGACGATGACGCGAGCAGGGATCATCGTATCACAAGGCATGGGGCAGGCATGTTTAGGTAATCCACTCAACGCTGCCGTCTGGCTTGCGGATGAAATGGTACGTCGTGGTCGGCCCTTACAAGCCAAAGATATTGTTTTAACGGGTGCACTTGGCCCGATGGTTGTGGTCAATGCCGGTGATGCGTTTCAGGTTGACATCGACGGTTTTGATCCAGTGAGGGTGAGTTTTTCTACAACATCAGAGATCAATAAAAATGAAAAAAATTAAATGTGCCTTAATTGGTCCCGGCAATATCGGATCGGACCTTCTGTATAAATTACAAAGAAGTACGCTACTTGATCCCGTCTGGATGGTGGGTATCGATCCAACATCCGAGGGATTAGATCGTGCTGCGAAAATGGGGCTTAAAACCACAGCGCAAGGCCTTGATGGCCTCATACCGCATGTGCTTGAAGATGATATTAAAATCGCATTTGATGCCACGTCTGCCTATGTGCATGCAGAAAATTCTCGAAGACTCAATGCCTTGGGCGTACAGATGATTGATTTGACGCCAGCCGCGATAGGTCCGTTCTGTGTGCCAGCAGTGAATTTGGACGGCTTATTGGATGCCGGTCAATTGCCGAATGTGAATATGGTGACCTGTGGTGGACAGGCAACCATTCCAATCGTGGCGGCAATTTCACGGGTACACAGCGTTGCTTATGCTGAAATTATTGCAACAGCATCGACCAAATCGGTAGGACCTGGGACGCGTAAAAATATTGATGAGTTTACCCGAACCACCGCAGCAGCAATTGAAAAAATCGGTGCGGCCAAACAAGGCAAAGCAATCATTATTATCAGTCCTGCTGAGCCGCCGCTGATCATGCGTGACACGGTGCATTGCATCGTAGAAGGCGTGCCAGATCAAGCCATGATTAGAGCCTCGATCCACGCCATGATTGAACAAGTTCAGCGCTATGTCCCCGGCTATACACTGGTGAATGGGCCAGTTTTCGATGGCAACCGTATCTCGATTTATCTTGAGGTTGAAGGCCTTGGAGATTATTTGCCGAAGTACGCAGGCAACCTCGATATCATGACGGCTGCGGCTGTACGCACTGCAGAAATGCTTGCCGAGCGCCTCTTGTTACCACAACAGTTAGATGTCGTTTAGGAGTGCACTGACATGTCTAAAATTATTGTTCACGATATGACGTTACGTGATGGTATGCACCCTCAACGCCATCAAATTACGGTCGACCAGATGATCTCGATCTCAACCGCTTTGGATGCTGCTGGGGTGCCTTTGATCGAGGTGACGCATGGTGATGGTCTTGGTGGAGGCTCTGTCAATTATGGCTTTGCTGCAGCACAGGATGAAGACTATCTGGCTGCCGTGATCCCGCGCATGAAAAATGCCAAAGTATCTGCCTTGTTGCTGCCCGGTATTGGCACCGTTGAGCATCTGAAAATGGCGCATGACCTTGGTGTTTCGACGATTCGTGTCGCCACGCATTGCACAGAAGCCGATGTGTCTGAGCAGCATATTACGGCGGCACGTCACTTGGGGCTGGATACGGTGGGCTTTTTGATGATGGCGCATATGGCATCCCCTGGACAGTTACTGGAGCAAGCCCAAAAAATGGTCTCATACGGTGCTCACTGTATCTATGTGACAGATTCAGCAGGTTATATGCTGCCACAGGATGTCACGGATCGAATCAGTGTGCTGCGTCAAAATCTGGCGGCAGACATCGAGATCGGTTTTCATGGTCATCACAATCTCGGCATGGGCGTGGCCAACAGTATTGCGGCCGTTGCTGCAGGGGCGATTCGCATTGATCTCGCGGCCGCAGGCCTAGGCGCGGGCGCGGGCAATACTCCACTGGAACTCTTTATTGCAGTTGCGCAGCGTATGGGGCTAGAGACGGGCGTCGATCTCTTTCAGGTTCAGGACATTGCAGAAGATCTCGTGATTCCGATGATGCTCAACCCTATTCGTGCGGATCGTGATGCGGCCACACTGGGCTATGCCGGAGTCTATTCTTCATTTTTATTATTTGCAAAACGTGCTGAAGCCAAATATGGCGTCTCTGCGCGTGAGATTTTATTAGAATTAGGCCGCCGAGGTACGGTCGGAGGTCAAGAAGATATGATTGAAGATTTGGCCTTAACCCTATCTAAGCAAAGCGCTTGAAGGAGCAAACATGAGTTCTATAAAAATTCCAAACTATAAAACCGATGCTTTTTTTGGACTAGAAGATAAATGGATTGAAACAGCGCCAGGTGAACTGACGCATTACCATGAGCTCGGACAGGGAACAGCACTTTTGTTCTTACATGGCTCGGGGACAGGAGTGTCTGCAGCAGCAAATTGGTGGCTGAACTTGCCACAGATTGCGCAACTCGGTCGCTGTATCGCGATTGATTCGATTGGCTATGGGCAAACCATCGTCGCAGATGGCACTGCGTACGGCATTCGTGCTTGGGTCGAGCACACGATTCGTGTTTTAGATGCGCTCAATATTGAAAAAACTTGGTTAATTGGCAATTCTTTAGGAGGTTGGTTGGCTTTTCAGTTGGCCTTAGATTATCCCGAGCGTGTTCTTGGTCTTGTTTCGATGGGAACAGGAGGGGCATTACAGACCGCTGCACTGAAGGCACATTCGAACCCTGAGCTGACACTTGAGGGGATTAAAAAAACATTGTCGATGTTTGTGGTCGATCAGTCGCTGATCACCGATGATTTGGTGAAAGTGCGTTTTGAGGCGGCTCAAAATGATCATGCATCGGAGCGTTTACATGAAGTCGTGGCGGCACGTGATCGTGATCGTTTTGAGTTTCCACTTGATTTTGAGAAAATGAAGCACATTACCGTACCTGTATTACTGATCCATGGTGTACAGGATGTTGTGATTCCGGTTGCTCGGACATGGGAGATTTTGAATACGGTTGCTTCTGCTGATGCACATATTTTTAGCCAGTGTGGACATTGGTCGCAGGTAGAAAAATCTGAAGAATTTAATGCCTTGATCAAACAATATTTAAGCCGCCATGGCGTGTGAAATACTCAATCAAATTGTCAGTCAGAGATAAAGAGGATGGTTCAATGCCATCCTCTTTTTTTTTGAGGGCTATGATTATTGCGCGGCGTAATTTTGATTTAAATATTACTCCTCATCTTTGGGGGAGTGATGGCTATGATAGATTTAAGCGCAAAATAAATGGGGTGTTGTGGTGCGGGTATGGAGGGCAAATCATTTAAGGC
>JASLIY010000352.1 GCA_030152675.1 Acinetobacter sp. | reverse complement strand
GGACATTGAATTTTGGAAAATGAAAGGCTTTTTGTGCCAGGTTAATAAAACCATAGGGCGCATGGCCGGCATCTAGTTGGGTATCTTGATCTGCAAACCAGTGCAGGCGATCTTCTGCCACGACTAAGTCATGACGAATATCATGTACCGCTTCGCGACACTCTTCGCCGACGATCACGGCAAAGGGATTAACTAAATTGATACTGTGGGTCAAGACCTTACCGCTTTGTGAGGTATTGACCAAGGCACTCACCACACCGATCTTGGCCAGTGCGATGACGGTTGCCACCAATTCAGATCGGTTTTCAATCATTACCGCAATGACATCACCTTTGCGTGTGCCGATCGATAAATAATAATGCGCGATCTGGTTGGCCCACTCATTGAGGGCTTGGTAGCTATAGCGTTGATCTTCAAATAATAATGCAGTTGCTTGCGGGTGGCGTTTGACTGCTTTTTCAAAAGCCAAGCCTAAACCGGCAGGGGTATTGGGAGTGCGTAAATACGCTTGTTTTAGCCCACTAAGCAAATTTGGAATCTTGTTGATAAATTTAGGCAGCTTAGCAGCAACATCCGCGATGCCTATAAGGTCGGTTTGTGTTGTTTGGCTCATATGAATCCTATTTGTTTTTGCTTATCCAATAAAAGTATTAGCTTGATTGAGCTAAAAAAATTAATGAGCAGTAGTTTTAATCGCAATGCTCTAGAGTAATCAACCTAATATGTCCAAAATAACAAAAGAAACCTAGTCACCGAAATGACTAGGTTTCAATAATTTGGCTTTTTTATGCAAGTCCTGGCGCGAGATTACTCAGCGGCTGGCGTTGCTTTTTTCGGTGGACGGCCACGTGGGCGACGCGGGCGAACCGGTTTATCTTCGGCTGCGGCCGCTTCAGTCGCTTTGTCCTCTGCAGCAGGTGCTTCAAGGGCTAAGTCAGACTGTTGCTCTTGTAGCGCCTTGGCTTTGGCCGCTTGTGCTTTGGTCACACGTGCAGGAGCCTTTTCCACCTTTTCCGTTGTCGCTGCTTTGCTGGCGACTTCCGGCGTTGCGACAGCCTCAGTTGCAACAGCTTCAACCTCAGCCGGTGCGTCGTTAGGCGTTTCTGTGGTTTCAGCAACAGCCTCAGTCGGGCTTGCATCCACAGTTTCAGTCACTTCAGCTTCAGCGACAACGTTTTCCGTTGCTTGGCTAGCCTCTGTTTCAGCCGTTGCATCAACTGGCGCAGCTGTTTCAGTCGCAGCTGGGGTTACTTCGGTGACTGCTGCTGGCTCAGCGACTTCACTTGCTGCAAGCTCAGGGGCTGCGGCTGTCGTGTCGTTGCTCGGCGCAGTTGTCACTTCTGCCTCAGTTTGAGCTTGGCTTTCCGCTTGAACATCAGCGACCGCTGGCGTGTCAGATGCTACTGCATCGTTGTTTTCCGCCGCTGCTTTGGCAGATGCTTGCGCCAACTTTGACTGTTCAAAAGCTTGTTCAGCAGCCAACTTTGCCAAACGACGACGCTCACGTGGATCATTGGCCACACGGGTATCAGCGCTTGGTGCCGGTGGAGTCAAGTCCAACACTGCAGCTGGCTCAACCTCAGGTTGTGCTTTGGTCACCGCCACGTCACGAGTGACAGGCTGTGCTTCGGCAGCTGCTGGTTGTTGAGTCGCTTGTGCTTGCACAAACTCTTCAGTGAACTTCAACAATGCACGATTGAAGGTTGGGATGAGACCAAACTGCTCAATCAGCACTGAACAATCTTCACCGTAGACTTGACGGATCAAGCTACCCACGGTGTATTGCGCTAGTGTTGGCACTTGTGACGGGCTCAGCGTTGCTTTTTGCTTGGCTTTGCTCTGATCCGCTTGGCGTTGACGTTGACGGCTACGTGGGTCATTGCTGGCACGACGTACAGGTTGCTCCGTTTTTTCTGGCGCTGTTTCAGTCACAACCGCTGCTGCAGGCGCTTCGGCACTGCGACGATTTTGACTGGCTTCTGCTGCACGTGGTGCTGCAGTTGCTTTTTTCGCAGCTGCTGCAGGTGTGTTTGAAGCCGCTGCAGGAATTGCAATCACTTCACTTTTTTGCTCGTCAAGGTTCAATACCAATGCAGTCGTGAGCTGCTCTTGTTGTGGAGCATCAATCACTTGAACCGCAGGCAGATTGGATGACACGCTTTCAACGGCCTTGGTCTCTACTGCTGCAGTATCGTTTAGCACACTTGGATCACGTTGACGTATTGGACGTGGTGGTCGTTGTGGGCTATTGCGTTCGCGACGTGGTACAGCGGTGGTTTCAGTGCTGTTGTCAAACGATTGCTCAGTGTTGTTTTGACGACGTTGCTGACGTTGTTGACGCTGTTCTTGACGGTTGTCAGTACGGCTGTCTTGGTTGTTGTCAGCGCGGTTGTCTTGACGGTTGTCAGCACGGCTGTCTTGGCGGTTGTCAGTACGGCTGTCTTGACGGTTGTCAGCGCGGCTGTCTTGACGGTTGTTAGAACGGCTGTCTTGACGATTGTCAGCACGGCTGTCTTGACGATTGTCAGCACGGTTGTCCTGACGTGCATTTACATCATCAGCATTTTGATCTTGGTTAGATTCACGCTGTTCTTTGTATTTGCTACGTTTTTTGTTGTTGCCGTTATTGCCATTGCCGTTGTTGCTATGGCCGTTATTGCTGCGTGGGCTACGCTCATCTTTTTCAGCTGTTTTAGCCGCATAGTCACGAGCATCTGCTTTGGCAGGGCTTAAGTAGGCATTGTTTTGCTCAGCGGTGGCAGTCGCTGCATGCACTGGTGCTGCTGCGGCGATTTGACCAAACTGACCACGGCTAACTGCGCCGTTGTTGACCATGCTTTCGATCGCTGCCGCTGCATTGTTGGCGCTACGCGATTGATCGGTGGTTGATGCTTGTTTTTGAACAAACAAGTTTTCTAACCATGCACATGGGCTGTTGTTTACAGGTGCGGCAACCGCTGGGGCTGCAGGCGCTGCGACTTTGTGGCTGGCTTTTTGCTGTGCAGGGGCAGGTGCTGCTTTTGCTGTTTTGCTTGCAGCCTGTTGCGGTGCATGTGCAAATTGCGTTGCCGCTTCTTCTTCTAAGTGCCACTCTGAAGACGCATAGCCGAGTTCTTTTTCGCTCGAACGGGTCGCTTCAGTGCGCTCATAACTGCTTGGCGCGAAGCCATCAGGATTATAAGAAATTTGATAATGTGGCGTTTCTAAATGTGGATGTGGCAATACAGTCACACGCACCGTTGACGTTTGTTCTAAATACACCAAAGTATGGCGTTTTTCGTTCAGTAAGAACGCAGCGATTTCAACGGGTACTTCAACTTGAACTTCACCTTGACGCTCTTTGAGCGCGATCTCTTCCACTTTACGCATAATCGATAACGACAATGAACGTAAGTCACGCACCATACCGGTACCGTGGCAACGTGGGCAAACATAACCGGTGGCTTCTTCAAGAGAAGGGCGCAGACGTTGACGGCTCATTTCCATCAAACCGAAACGTGACAATTGACCAAACTGGATACGTGCGCGGTCACTTTGAGTGGCTTCACGAAGTTTGGCTTCAACCATACGTTGGTTGCGTTCTTTGGTCATGTCGATAAAGTCGATCACGACTAAGCCACCGATATCACGCAAACGCAATTGGCGTGCGATTTCTTCAGCGGCTTCTAAGTTGGTGCTGAGTGCGGTTTCTTCAACATCGTGGCCGCGGGTTGATTTTGCGGAGTTGATATCGATTGAAACCAAAGCTTCAGTTTGATCGATGACGATCGAACCACCTGAAGGCAGTTTAACTTCACGCTCATAGGCGGTTTGAATTTGGCTTTCAATTGCAAAATGAGCAAATAAAGGCTCATTTAGGGTATAGGTTTTGAGCTTGTCGAGCTGATTTGGCATCACCGCTTTAACAAAGTTATAGGCTTCGTTATAGGCTTGCTCATTGTCGATGAGGATCTCAGCAACATCATCACGCAAATAGTCACGGATGGCGCGAGTCACTACACCAGCTTCTTGATGCACCAACATCGGTGATGGGCCACTGCTCGAGGTGCTTTGGATTTGCGCCCAAAGATCAAGCAAATGTTGTAAGTCGAGTTGTAACTCTTCTTGGGTACGGCCAATACCGGCAGTACGTACAATCACGCTCATGCCACGTGGCACATTGAGTGATGCCAACATTTCTTTGAGTTCATCACGCACAGCGCCAGAAATTTGACGGCTAATACCGCCACCTTTCGGGTTGTTTGGCATCAACACCAAATAACGACCGGCCAAGGAAATAAAAGTAGACAGCGCAGCGCCTTTGTTGCCGCGTTCTTCTTTTTCGACTTGGACTAAAAGCTCAGTGCCTTCGGTGATTAACTCACGGATATTTGAAGTCTGACGAGGATCAGCTTTGTAATATGAGTTTGCGATTTCGCGCATGGATAAAAAGCCTTGACGACCTGCACCATATTCAACGAATACGGCTTCTAAGGACGGCTCGACACGGGTGACGTGGCCTTTATAAATGTTTGCTTTTTTTTGTTCACGGGTGCGATTTTCTAAATCAAAATCGTAAAGGCGGTGACCAGTAATAAGTGCAACGCGAACTTCTTCGGCATGTGTTGCATTGATC
>JASLIY010000059.1 GCA_030152675.1 Acinetobacter sp. | reverse complement strand
GACGCGCCAATTCGTCTAAGACGATTTGCGGTTCGAGATCAAAGTAGCCCAGCATCACAATACTGTGGAACCAAAGATCGGCCACTTCATAGATCAAATCATTTTTATGGTCGGCGATTTTTTCATGCTGATACTCTTTGGCGGCGATGATCATTTCAACGCTTTCTTCACCGACTTTTTCCAAGATCTTGTTCAGACCTTTGTGATAGAGCGATGCAACATAAGATGAATCAGGATTGGCGCCTTTACGCTCTGCCATCATCTGACCCAAGTAGCTCAGGACTTCCACCGCTTCGGCTTGTGCATTTGAGTTTTGCATGGCGAGGGTGTGAGGATTGCTAGATTTCTCGGCATAGATCTCAGTCGGATCTTTGATCTGTGCATCTACGATTTCCCAACCTTGTGGCGTGAGCTTGCGATAGAAGCAAGACTGACGACCGGTATGGCAGGCAATGCCGCCGTGTTGCTCGATTTTGAGCACGATCACATCGGCATCACAGTCCAAGCGAATCTCATGTACGGTTTGAAAGTGGCCAGACTCTTCACCTTTGTGCCATAGCTTTTGACGTGAACGTGAAAAGTACACCGCTTGGTTTTTTTCTGCGGTCAGTGCCAGTGCCTCACGGTTCATCCATGCCACCATCAAGATACGATCGCTTTGATGGTCCTGAGCAATCGCGGGGACTAAACCTTGTGCGTTAAATGTGACTTCATCTAGCCATTGCAGATTGTTCATAAACATTTCACCAAAATTATTGATCAACGATCATCAGGATTAAAAAAGCATTCAAAGGCTAGTGTAAGGGAAAGCCTTGAGTTTGCCCAAATTATTTTTACATCTGCTGACCGTGTCACGACCATGGTCTAAGCCTGATCAGGCAAGGGCGTACTGATGATGATCATGCTGCCACAGCAGCGAGCAATCGATCTACTGGCCCGAGCATAAGTGTGCGAATGCCTGTCCAGTATCTCGGCATGCACCTGCTGTTAAAGCCCCTAAAACGACACGCGATCGCTGCAATCAAGCAACTCAAGGACGCTGTGCCAGTCATTCAAGCGAGAGCTAAAGCGGTTGTAAATATTCGGCAAAGCGTTGCTGTTGTTGTAACTCTAGAAATTCATCCCCCAAACGCTGACTCTCGGCGATAGACTGACGCCAGAGTTGTTTGCGCTTTTGTTGGCTGACGCCTTTCATGGCAAAGTCTTTACGGTCTGGTAAACGTCCCAGCGGCAAACTATTGAGGTATTCCGTTGAAGGTGAGATTAACAAAGTACGGGCTTGGTTCTGGCGATTGGCCTGCCGTGACTTAAACATCTTGTCAAACCAACCGGGGATGATCTGATCACTAAAATGCGGATAAAGCACGAGACCTTGGCTGGGATAGGGCAGGTCGAGATGGTAGTCGATCAGCCCGCCATCACGATAACTGCCTTTGGGCGCTTCGGGAATATCGCGTACCGCATTCATCACGCCGGGGATTGAGGCAGAGGCCATCAACCATGCCATGACATTGTCGCGGGTGAGCTGTTGATAATGGGTCTGGAAATCATCCTGTTGCACGCTAAATTGAGGAGCGTGTGCTGGTTGGCTGATCACCCGTTGCATGAAGTGCTGGCAATGTTTACGTGCCACAGCGTTGCTGCCGACAATGGCTGCGATCGAGGCAAGTAGAGGTAAATTACGATCGCTTTGAAACAGATGCTGCGCTTTGACCGAAAGTACCGTCAGATGATAGTCAGGATGATTGACCAGCTGATCGGCTTTGTCATCCAGTAGTTGTTTCAGCATGTCGTGACAGATATCGCTGATGGTTTGGCGTGACATTTTGCGGTCAAAGTCCATGTCCGTATACAGTTCGGCCAGTCGTTCAGTGCCTTGTTTGGCTCCCCATGCCAAGATACTGGCAAAACGCCAACTCCCGATGGAAGAACCAATCACCGTGCGGCGCTGTGGCGCCTGCGGCAAAAATGTTCCAAAAATTGCCTGATCCAAGCCTTGAATGCCGATCCCTTTCGGGCCACCGGCTGCACCGGGGATAATATCCACCTGATGTGCATGTAGACCTTCTTTTTCAATCAGTTCTTGGGCCAATGCCCCCGCGCGAATCGTGAGCGCTGGTGCAGATTTTTGCAAAATTTGGATCATGAGTACGCACTCCATCAAGCTTGTCGGCTACCTTACGCAATGCTCAAGATTGGCTCAATGGCCTTAGATACCGTGATGTGACTGATGGGTCAGGTTGAAAAATCACATTGATTGAGATCGATTCTTCGCTATTTCTTAGGGTTGAGCAGACTTGAATTGCATGGTCGCATCGGTTATAGCTAGTCAAACAATCAACAACATACGTGCATGTCATGGATATCCTGCAAGAAATTCAACAAGTCTTTCAACAACGTGAAGATATTCCATTGTTGTATATCGAAAGCGGCAGTCGTTTGTGGGGCATGGCCAGTCCGGATAGTGACTATGATGTGCGTGGTTTTCATTTACAGCCCAAGGCACAATATTATGATTACGATAAACATCGTGATTTGATTGAAATCATGCAGGGCGACTTTGATTTTGTGTCTTATGATCTAGATAAGATGTTCGGTTTATTGGCCAAAAGTAATCCCACGGTCTTGGAGTGGGTCAGGGCACATATCGTTTATCACAATCAATTTCCTGAGTGGACGCAGTTTCAAGGTGGCTTGTTGAGGCGAGTGGATTATAAGGCGCTGTATTATCATTATTTGTCTTTGGCGAAAAGTGGCATGCAGGTGATGCAGAATCCTGAGAACTTTAGCTACAAGAAAGTTTTTTATTCGATTCGCGGGCTGATCTCTGCTGAACTTGCGACCCAGCAGCAGATGCCAGCATTAAAAATCACGGAACTGTTCGAACAAGTCTCGCCGCAAGATCCACTCAGACAGTGGGCAGAAGATTATTTAGAAATTAAAAAGCAACAACGTGAAAAAGCCCTTGTTCCTGTACCTGAGCAGCAGCGGGTATGGACTTTACTGAATGAAAAAATTGCCCGTTTGAGCCAACATGAGTCGTTCAATCCGCATGATCAGGTCGATTTAAAAAACTATCTCAGCAGATATAGTGTGCAGTTAAAAGAACACTTTTACTCAAGCGAGTGATTGACGGTCACTGCTTAAACGGTGGTCAAACCCAGCGATGGCAGTGCTGTCGCGAGGTTGGGTCGCGCTGTGATCGCGCTGAGGAATATGGTGATCCAATCTGCAAAATTGGCATTAAAAAATAATTTCAATCTCAATCAGTTCTGCTAAACTTGTGCGCATTAACTGCTCATTCGACTTTTTTATTTCTCTCGATGGTTTGAGTAGCTCAATCTCCTGATACATCTTTAAGTTGCAAACACCTCGTGAATACGGTGTAACGCCACGAATTTAAACACAACACGATCCATTTTTTATTCTCTTTGTTTGTCATTGGGCTGACGTTTTTCATTCTTAAAATAATGTTCAGCAGACAAGCCGATCTAGATATGTAGCTCATAATGCAAAAAGTTAAAACCACTCCCTTAAATCGCGCCACGCTGATGTTTCCATTGGCCTTGGTGTTATTTGAGTTTTCAGTTTATATCGGCAATGACTTGGTGCAACCGGCGATGCTGGCGATTACCCGTGAGTTCGGGGTCAGCAGTACGTGGGCACCGTCGTCGATGTCATTTTATTTGTTGGGCGGCGGTTGTGTGGCATGGCTGCTCGGTCCATTGTCCGACCGTCTTGGGCGTAAACAAGTCTTGTTGGCTGGCGTATTGTTTTTCGTTGCCTGTTGCCTGCTGATCTTGGTCACGCAAAATATCCACCAATTCCTCGGCATGCGTTTTCTACAAGGGATTGGACTCACCGTGATTTCAGCTGTGGGTTATGCGGCCATCCAAGAAACCTTTGAAGAGCGTGATGCGATCAAAGTCATGGCGCTCATGGCCAATATTTCCTTGCTGGCACCGTTGCTGGGGCCAGTGGTCGGTGCGGCGATGATCGAGCATATCTCATGGCACTGGGGCTTTATCGGAATTGCATTTTTGGCTTTCCTGAGCTGGTTTGGTCTCAAAAGTAAGATGCCAGAACAGAAAGTCAGTTATACCAAACGCTCATTTCGCTATATCTTTTCAGACTTTAAACAGGTCTATAGCAATAAACGTTTCTTGGCCATGACTTTGTCATTGCCTTTGCTCAGTATGCCGTTAATGCTGTGGATTGCACTGTCACCGGTGATGTTGGTCGAAGAGTTGGGGCTCAGTAGTTTTGCCTATGGCATGAGCCAATTTCCAATCTTGGGTGCATTGATCTTGGGCAATATCGTCTTGATCAAAATCATCGATAAATACCCGCTGGGTAAAACCGTATTGGTCGGTGTACCGATCATGTTGCTTGGCGCGTTGATTGTGCTGTTTGGCGTGATCTGGCAGCAGTATTTATTGATCAGTTTATTGATCGGTATGAGCTTGATGAGTTTTGGTGAGGGCATCAGTTTCTCAATCATCTATCGCTATAGCTTGATGTCTTCGGATGTTTCCAAAGGCACCGTGGCGGCTGCAGTTTCGATGTTATTGATGTTTACCTTCTTCTTTATCATTGAGTTAGCACGCTATATGTATGAGCAGATCCATGTCTATGCCTTTGGCTTCGCCTGCTTGGCCTTGGTTTGTATCTGGTTTGGGATTCCGCGTGCAACCCTAAAAGCCATTATGCGTGAGCGTGAGGCAGAGGGGCGTTTTTAAGATTGGCTTTAACGCTTTACTCTCCATTGCGTAACAACGCGCCTCCCTTGAAGACAGGGAGGTTGGGAGTAATGCCAGTCAGTTAAGCTTTTTGAAAATTGACCGCCATTAAATTATTGAATTTCTAAAGTCAGCAGTTGATCGCGCAGTTGCAGCAGTTCGGGGAGAGTCTCGAGCAGTAAGCTGATCTGTTTCAGTGCCAAGAGTAAATTATCCGAAAGTTCTTCAGCACTACTAAGGCGTTGGATATCTGCCAATTGCGTTTCAATCTGTGTCATGTCCAAGGGCTGCTGCTGGAGTAATACATTGTGCAACAACGCTTGGCACCACAGCATCAAATTCAGTACTTGCGGATCATCCACCTGTTGGCGGTGACTGCCGAGCGCTGAAATATAACTGAGTTGACTGTGGCTATAGACCAAATAGCGAAATGCAGTTTGGATCAGTTCACTGTTCGGGTTGGGTTCAGTACTTAAACTGGAAATCATACTCGACAGTTCGATATGCGCATTGTGGGCAAAACGCCGTGCTTGACGATACTCGATACTGTTATTTTTGCCAGACTGATATTGTGCGATCACTACATCAAAATAATGCACACTGTTGGCTAAGCTCTTTTTGATGTTGCTGGAAATATTCCGAAAGTTCCAATCTGGCCAGATAAAACTTACCGCAAACCAAGCAATTAAACATCCGAGCACGGTATCAATGATCCGCGGCACAATCACGCTATAACCCGCACCTTTTAAATTGAAAATCAGCAGCACCATCAAGGTCGCCATCAGCGTCGCCATGGCGTATTTTTTCGAGCGCAGATAGAAAAAGCTCACCCCAAAAATAATGGTCAACAACAACTGACCTTCGATACTCGGCACGAAGTACAGCACTGGAATCCCCAACAACACCCCGAGTAGCGTGCCGAGGGTGCGTAATTTAAGGCGACTTTTGGTGGCGAAGTAGCTGATCTGACAGACAAATAAACTGGTGAGCAAGATCCAATAACCATGCTTGGCAAAGGTTAAGAGCGAGAGCGCATAGCCCGCAGCAAAGACAAAACCGATCCGCACCGCATGTCGAAACAGCGCGGACTGTGGACTGAGGTGTTGTTTGATCTTGAGCCACAGATCGCCGAGTCCTTGAATGTCATCATCGAGAAGGTTGAGGTGATCGATACGTTGAGGATGTTGTTCAAGATCTTGACTAAGGTCTTGCAGCATCGCTGGGTTGTGCTGTGGATCTAGACGTTGAAACTGTTCGTGGATCGCGCTTAAGTTTTTGAGGATCAGCAGCAGATTTTTGACTTCCAATTGACTTGGGTTGCGTTTGATCCAATCCAACATCGAGAGTTCAAGTTGCTTGAGCGCATGTTGATGTGCTGCAGGGGCTTGATAGGCTTGATGATGAATTACAGATTGTGCCAATTGTTCGCAGTCATTGGCGAGTAAGTACAGATTTTTTTGAATCCGAAAGATCAGATCGGTGCGACCAAACTGGCGATGAATATGCTCATAATGCAGATAATTCGAGGTCGCCTGTTCATGCATGTCTTGGGCGATGAAGTACAAATTCAGCCAGTGGATGGTGTTTTTATTGGCGCGTGAGGCCTTTAGACGTGTTAGCAGTGAGCGTTTGCAGTTGTTGAGACTCTGCACCACTTGGCTATTTTGCAGGGAGAGGGCATACAGCAAGGGTTCGACATTTTCAGTATTGTCGGGATCAAATAAACGCGCTTTGGCACGAAAAATCCCAGCCAAATCATTGAAGCTCTGTGCCAAATTATCTTGTACGGTTTGGGTCGGTTTGAGCAAATAAAACAGCACTGAACTTAGGCCATACCACAGTGCGCCAAGCACAAAATAACTTGGCTGCTGATACCATGCCGCATAATCGCCTAGACCAAACATGGTGTAGATCGACAACAGCACCGTGCCAAAGGAAATCGTGGCATAGCGTTGTCCCAAGGCGCCCATCAGAATAAATGCAGCACTTGAGAGTGACAAGTACAGGATAAACAGGAATTTATAAGGGTGTAAAAAAGTCAAAATGCTGCTGACGCTAAAGAACAGCACACAGACATAACCTAAGTTTCGCAGTCGAATACTCAAGCGATCATCAAAGTCCGTCAATGCTGTGGCGATCGCGCCCAAGGTGACCGGAACGATCAGTGCCTCACGACCCAAAAATAGCAAGCCCAAAGTGGTGCCGCTGAGGACGATAAATATTTGACAGCAATAGATCAAAATCGAATTTGATTTGAATTTCTGAAAGGCACTCAGGGGAGTATTCACAGCGAGATTCACCGCAGCAATGGTCGAAGATTGAAAAGGTTGAGTGTATGCCTCAGCGCGAAAGATGAAAAGCGTTCAGGATCAGCGGTGACCAGATTGGCGATGTTGTGGACAACTCGAAAGATATCCACAACAGAGAGCAGACTGAGAAATGGGAGCGAATTAAATCACGCCACAAGCGATACGATCACCACCGCCACCGAGCGGTTTTGGATGATCCGAGTAGTTATCGCCACCGGCATGCACCATGATCGCTAAACCTTGCACATCAGCCAACTTGAGGCGCGGGGCAACCATACTGATATTGGCATTGCCATGACTGTCGACATTGAGTACCGGCAGATCACCGAGATGACCGTCGTTGGGCGTGCCATGGCCTGGTGCATTGTTGGGGTTGAAGTGCCCACCGGCAGCCAAGGCCGCGACCATTTTGCCTTCTTTTTCAGCAGGGGCGCAGGAGCCTTTCTCATGGATATGAAAACCGTGGAAACCCGATGGTAAGTCTTTGAGTTTAGTGGTGATGCGCAGTCCTTGTGGACTATCAGCCAAGCTGATGTGGCCGATATTGGCGCCAATCCCTTCAGCGCTGACCAGATTGACATTGACGTTATGCTGGGGCGTGTGTTTTTGAGGGAGAGCAGTGCTGGTATTGATGCTGTTACAGCCAAGCAGGCCGAAACTGAACAGTGTACTGAGCAGCGTTGTTTGAATCAGAGTTTTTGACATGCCTAAGTATCCAAATTATTTTTCAGTGGTTTAATGCAGTCGATCGTATTTAAAGTAGATCAAGTCAGTAGATCAATGAAGTAAAGCAAAGCCTCACCGTGGAAACAAGCTGAGGCGGGCTTGGCTTTGTATCTGTTTCTTAACTTAAATCAGTGCTATCGCCATTTTTTTCATGTTCATCAAGCTCATAAGCCATGCTGGCATCGGGCAGCATCGGTTTTTCGATACTTTCATGTAGCCATTCACGCCAGATCGCCAAGAGCACAGCCAAGATGACTGGACCAATAAACAAACCGACCAAGCCGAAGCTGGTGATCCCACCCAAAACGCCAAACATGATCAATAAAAATGGAATCTTGGTTGCGCCTGAGATGACCAATGGGCGAATCACGTTATCTGAGGTACTGACGATACAGACGCCCCAGACCATGACGCCGACAGCTTCAATGGTTTGACCTTGCGAGAACAACCACAGAGATACCGCGCCATAGGCCACAGGGGTTCCAAATGGAATCAGCGCCAGCAAGAAGGTGGCGATGGTGAGCACCATAGGGTTGGGCACGCCAGCAACAAAGTAGCTGAGTCCCGCGAGGATGGCTTGTGCCACCGCAGTCAGTCCCACCCCATACACCACCGCACGTGTGGTATCTGAAATGGTTTCAACATAATGGTGCACACGTGGGCCAATAATATTTTCCAGCGCCTTACTGACTTGCTGCAAAATGGTTTGTCCATCGCGATAGAAGAAGAATAATGACAGTAATACGATACTGAATTTAATTAGATTTTTACTGATCTCACCAATGACGATTTTGCCATAATTCAAATGGCCTTGAACCCAAAGCGAGATATTCTGCGACAGCATATTGGGATTGGCATTGATTTCATGGATGATACGGCCAATTTCGGGGCCGATGATCGGAAGATTGAGGATCAAGTCGGGAACAACAAAATCACCTGAAATCAGTTGTTGATGAAGATTGAAATATAAATTGCGGCCTTCTTGTTGCAGCATAAACACCGCAAAAATCAGTGGTAAGCCAATCACCAAGGTGACCAAACTCAGCATGATCGCAGCACTTAAACTTGGACGCTGCTCACCACAAAGCCGTTGAATATATTTGTAAATCGGCCATGTCATATAGGTGATGATACAGGCCCACAGCACCGGGACAATAAAGTATTTGAGGATGTCATAGCCTAAGTACAGCAAGATAAAACATAGGCCTAAAAACAGTATGCGTTGTAAAGACGGATTAAATTGTTGCACGCTATTCTCTGGTGGGGGTGAATTCAACAGGACTAAAGATCAGTTCGAATTGCGTTTGCAAGGTCAAGGTCGTGCCTCAATCAAGGTGTGATTTGGGCAAATTAGACAACCTCAAGCGCGTTTTAACATTAGAACCAATCACTTGGATCGTCTATTAAAACATCAAGTAAGGGCTGCCATTGTTGTTGAATCGCTAAGAAATTCTTTTGATTTTTATCATAAATGCTCAGGCCTTGCATGGCCAGTTGGCTATAGGCGCTGCGTTCCGAGATCCAGACCACAGGTTGTTGGCCAATTTTTTCAAAAAATGCTTCAATTTCAAGGGCACTTGATCGATATGATTTGACCCGATTGGCGATCAAATGGATTTCGACTTTGCCTTTGCGAATGCGTTTGATGTCTTGAATATGCTTTAAAAAACGTCGGGTACTGTCAATATCAAAAAACGAAGGTTGTAATGGCGTTACAATAGCATGACATTCACTGATTAATTGTTCAGCATATTCACCGGTTAAGGCACCTGGTGCATCGATGATCAAGTAATCCAAGTTTTTAGGTGCATCACCAAAAGACTTGCCCGGACGCCAGTCGAGACTTTGGATCTCAGGGCGTTCTGCAGGACGCTGTTTGAGCCATTGCAACGCTGATTTTTGATTGTCTGCATCTGCGAGGGCGACTTTATAATTTTTATGCGCGAGAGCAGAGGCGAGGGTGATGGCTGTTATGGTTTTTCCACAGCCGCCTTTCTGATTGGCTATCAGTATCGTCTTCATATTTTTAGATCAAATAATGTCAATTGATATTTGTTTCTAGCTTAACATTTTTTTTTCACTTGGCGATGACCGTAGCTACAACTTTAGTCATTGTTACATCGGCATTATTTTAAAAAAAGGAAGACCATCATGTCTATTTGGTTGGCAATGACGATTGGCGCAATATTGGGGGTTATATTGGCGACCATGATTTTGTCTGGAACCCGACATGCCAAAACCAAGGCAGAGTATGAGCAGTATATTGCGGAGCTTGAGTTGGAGCATCAACAGGCCTTGCGCGAGGCACAGCGTCGCAGTGTCAACACCAGTCGCGCCGTGCTCAAAGGCAAGATGGCTGAGCAATTGGCGCCGATTCTACCCGAGTTTCCTTATCTTCCTAGCGATGCTAAATTTATGGGTGATCCGATCGATTATGTGGTGTTTGATGGCTACAGTGACTTCCGTGAAGGCACCGGTCGAGCATCCGATATCGAGGTGGTGTTGATTGATATTAAAAGTGGTGGCGCACGTTTGACCAAAGGGCAACAGGCGATTGCCGAAGCAATCCGCGCAGGACGGGTGCGTTTTGAAACGGTTCGTATTGATTTTGATGACTAATCCGTCATGCAGTCATGAGTGAATGGGCTCCTAAGCCTGCATCAGGTTTTAAGTCGTGTTTAAGGGATGATGTTTAAACTGAGAGGACGTGGCAGAGAGAGCGCTCAACGTGGGGCTGGTTGCTACAGCTGTAGAGCTGACAAATCTGTTACGAATATATAAGATTTGTTAACCCGGTTAGGTTTTAAATTCACGATCTATACATAGTATGGCGAGCACAGTGGAAATTTGAAATCAGCGTGATGAGGAACGGATGATGAAAAAGTGGATCTATGCGGCACTCTTGGCGTGCAGTTCGTTGCAACTCTCAGCAGCCAATCTGTCTGCCGAATATAATATTGCCAAAGGCCTCGCGCCGATCGTGAAAAATCAGCAGATGTCGGTACTTGAGCCTTTTCAAGGTGAGTTTCGGATTTTGGGATCTAAGGAATATCACGATGATGCCCAAGCCAAGTTTTCTCCGATTGATTTCGCCGTCACCCGTGGGATCTTTACTGAGCCTGAGATTGCCCGTCAAATCTCGATCAATCAATATGACCGTTTTCTAAATTGGAAAATGGCGCGTCCACCGATTGCGCCACGTCTCGCGACCCAATTGGTGAATAACATGCATATCATTCCGGGCAATCCGGAAATCGCCAAACAAATTAAGCAAGTGAAACGGGGTGATCTGATTCGACTGCATGGTGATTTGGTGCAGATCAATGACCATGATCTGGTCTGGAAATCCGCATTGGATTGGAACGGGATTGGCGATGGTGCCTGCCGTCTGATCCGAGTTGATTCGATTCAATGGATCGAACGGCAAAATATCTAGCGCTCTATATCTAGATCGCGTCTGGTCGTGCGGATCATCATCGCAGGATACGCTGCGCAACTGAGGGCAGCGTATCTGTGTGGATCAACATACTGCTACAGCACAGATAGACTAGAGTTGTAATTTCCAATGTTTGAACTGAGCCTGCGCGGTCAATAGATCTTTTTCCGCTTCGCTTGCCGCGGCTGCACTGTGTTGTTGTGCTGCTGCGTCTAGCGCTTGAAAATGCTGCACTTGTTTTTCCCAATATTGATAAAGTAAGCCCTGAATATAACGCCCTTGCTCAGTTTTGAGTTCGAGTGCATTTAGCATGGTCAGTGCAGATTGGGCATGGTCGAGTTGACGCTGTTGTTGCATTTCAGCGCTTAAGTTATTGCTTTCGCGCAGGCTGCGTAAGTCTGCTTCAAACTCAAGGCTCATGGCGTTGAATTTTTCATGAAATTCATCAATGAGTGCAATGTCATGCATATCATCTGCCGTCGCAGCAAAAGTTTTGACTGGATCGGCTTTGGCACTAGATGGCGCTGCGGCATTGGATTGCGCTGTTGAGGAGGTCGTGGTACTGCTGTCTGCCGAGGTTTTTTGTTCAGACTGCGGATTACATGCACTCAGTAGCAGCAGGCTGCCACATAGACTCAGGATCAGTGGTGAACGGTGCTGTTTTTGCTTCATAGGGCGCTCGAGATAAATCATGGAAATGGGTAATGAATGACCGTGGCTGCGATCATCTTGAGGTCGGTAGAGCCGTCCGTTGGCTTAGATTTTTCGATAATGAAAGGCATAGGTCACATAGGGAAACACAATTTGATCCTGTGGACCTTTGCCCGTATGTTGCGCGACGATCTGTTCAAATTGGTGCTTGAGTGCAAGTTGTTCTGCTTCCGGCATGGCCGCAATAAAACTGGTGGAGAGCAAACGTTTACTCACCACATCCTCAACGCGGCCTTGGTGTTGATGCTTAAAATGTTGTACTGCAACGAACTGAAATAGATCCTGTTGTTCAAAGACCTGTGTCCAAGCATCGTTATGAAAACGTGGCGTATCTGTTTCATATTGGGCGAGGAGGTCGGCCAAAGCTTTGACCCAAGCGACACTTTCATCCCGCTGATTCCAGACCAGACCCAGTGCAGCACCAGGTTTCAGCACATGATGAATCGACTGCAAGCTCTCTGGTGTAGCAAACCAATGAAAAGACTGTGCGCAGAGTACGGCATCGAACTGCTGTGCAGGCAATTGGGTCAGTTGATCGCTTTGCGCTTGTAGGGTGTCAACCTGTGGATGTTGCTGACTTAATTGTTCCAGCATGGCGGATACAGGTTCAACGGCAAGGATCTGTGTGCTGACTTGGCTGAGATAGCCGAGGAATTTTCCGGTGCCAGCACCGAGGTCAATCACTTTGGCCGCCGTACCCAACTGCAAGTCCTGTTGTAACCAGTGGATGATCGCCTGGGGATAATTGGGGCGCACTTGTTGATACAGTGCTGCAGCTGCGCTAAAACCTTGTTGTGCAGCAGGATGAACAGTATTCGACATCAGGTGATACTCAATCAGAGGTGCTGTCTATTAACTTAGCCGAATTGGCTAAAAATACAAGTTTAGTTGATCTTGGCAGCGCAGCGAGAAAAGCGCTGTTGCGGGGGCGTTAACCGTATGGCGCTTGAGCGGCTGACCGGAGAGATTGATTCAGCAAGGCGAAAAAATGCCGAAAAATAAACAAGCCTATACAGGAAACAAGCGGATTTGCTTGAGGAATTTTGCCAATGTGGAAGATAATGTGCTTTTTAATCTGTACAGCAGGTCTAAAATAAACCCCTTGGCTTTGACGTTACGATGATGGGTAGCATATGAAGCAGTTCAGGATTTCCAACCATCTTTTTTGGTGTTGCAATGGATAAGCAAATTATTTATGAAGATGATCATATCAGAGTCATCTACTTAGCAAGCAGTAGTCACAATGTGGTGTTGTCTTTCGGGGATCTGATCACCCGCGCCAAAGGCAGCAGCATCAATGCTGAAAAATCGCTGGCCAAATATGACTATGCCATGGTCGGGATGATGCCAAAACAAAAATCATGGTTTCCTGCCGAAAGTATGCAAGCCTTGATGCCTATTCTGTTGCCGATCTTGGCACAGTATCAACGCATCGTGGCCTATGGCGGTTCGATGGGCGCTTATGCTGCGATTAAGTATTCGAAGTTGTTGCAACTTGATCGCGTGGTGGCGATGGTGCCGCAGTATTCGATTGATCCAGAGGATGTCGAAGATCGCCGCTATGTAGATTTCTTTGATCCGACCCTGCATGCACAGATGCGTATTCAACGAGAAGATATCGACCCAGCATGTGAATATATTCTGATTTATGATCCGTATTATGAAAACGATCGCGAGCAGTTTGAAAAAATCCAACAGGTGATTCCTGAGCTGCACCCTTTACGTTTGCCGTATACCGGGCATGAAGTGATCGCGGTCTTGGCCAACTCAGCGTTGTTGCATGACTTTATCGAACATGAGATCGATGAGCATTACTTCTACCGCAAAATGCGTGAAGTGAAAAAGAACAGTAAGTTCTACTATCGCAGTGTGATCGCGCGTTCACTCGGCAGTCATAATGAAGCCTTGGGCAAGATCCTAAAAAGTCGTGACTTGCAGTTGGACAGTCAATTTTTTGATGCGCAGTTAAAACAAAACCTAACGCGTATATTACTGACCAATAAACGTGTTGATGAGCAAGACCTGCTCAAACTCGGGATTCAAATTAATGTACCGCATGAGGAACAACAACAGCTCTATGATCATAGTGGGCAAGTGATCGTCTTTAATATCATCACCCAGAAAATTGAAAGCTATGCGCAAGACGTGATTGAGTTGAATGGTAAATATATTATTCCGATTCAACTCAAACATACTGGCTTGACCGAGATTGATGTCAATAACAAGCGTTATTTTATTGCCATGAATGAACGCCGGATTTTTAAGTTATTTAAACATGACATGCCTTTATCTTTGGATATGAGTCCGATTTTAATTTTGAAATATGCGGACTTTTATGTCATGGGCTATAAGCAACAATATATGCGCAGCGTCAACGGGCATTGCTACTTTGACAGTGACAGCATGACTGAACAGGTCAAGTTGCACAGCCAAGCACCTGTTGACGAAGCCTTGGATCTATTGACTTAATTGGCTTAGCGCTATTGATTTAGGTCTATTGACTGAGTCACTGAGCAATTCAGCCGTGTGCTGGATATGCTCAAGCAAAGCATTTCAGGATCAACACGGAGTACATCATGAAAGCCGTATTTTTAGACCATGCCTCTTTGGATCAACAGGACTTGGATTTTTCTGCGCTACAGGCGCTGTTTTCTGAGCTGACGTTATATCCGCAGACCGAAGCGGATCAAGTGTTGGCACGGATCGCACAGGTTGAGGTGGTGATCAGCAACAAAGTGGTATTGAATGCCGAGACCCTCGCGCAATGCCCTAATTTGAAGTTGATTTTGATCTCTGCCACAGGCACCAATAACGTCGATTTGGCCCAAGCCGAACGTCAAGGGATCGTGGTGTGTAACTGTCAAGGTTATGGCACTGCGGCAGTGGCACAACATACGCTTGCGCTGATGTTGGCATTGTCCACGTCCTTGGTTCAATATGATCAAGCGGTTCGCCGTGGCGATTGGTCGCGTTCTGCTCAGTTTTGTTTGTTGGACTATCCCATCGTGGAATTGGCGGGCAAGACCTTGGGAATCGTCGGTTATGGCGAATTGGGGCAGGCTGTGGCAAAGCTGGCACGCGCCTTTGAGATGAAGGTCATCGTGGCTGGATTGCCC
>JASLIY010000036.1 GCA_030152675.1 Acinetobacter sp. | reverse complement strand
GGGTAAACTCAAAAACTCATTGCTTGGCAAGGAGTCACCTATTGTATAGCCTTGATTAAAACCATATTAATGATTTCTGATCAGACTGTCATTAACAATTCTTGGTGTCACAAAAATCAACAGCTCACTTTTTTTGTCAGATTTTTCGTCACGGCGAAATAAGCGACCGAAAACAGGGAGATCGCCCATGAACGGGACTTTGCTACTTTTATTGCGTGTTTCCTGTTCAAAGATTCCTCCCAGCACCACGGTTTCACCGTTATGTACCAAGACATTGGTGTTGATTTCATTCTTATTTAAGATCAATTCACCATTCGGTGCGATCCCCGCTGGAGAGTCGCTGCTAATATTCAACTGCATCTGCACTTTGCCATCTGGGGTAATGCTCGGCGTCACATCAAGGCTCAGCAGTGCATCTTTAAATGAGGTGGTCGCACTCGACACACCACCAGCATTTTCACGCGCTTGATACGGCACTTGTTGGCCTGCCGCCACTTTGGCCTTTTGCTTATCCGCTGTCATGACTTTCGGCGTGGAAATCACCTCGCCATAACCATCAGCTTGCAGCGCCGACAGTTCGAGATCCAACATAAAGTCCGACAGACTAATCAAACCAAAGGCGATCTTACTGCTGCCCGCACCACTGACCCCAAGGTCAATATTGAGATTATCAGGCCGGGTAATCGTATATGGCGAGCCGCCACGAGTCGTATCGCGGGGTGGTTTACGTAGATCCCATAAGGTGGTGTCACTGCCGCCGACCAATAGGTCACCGCCTTTGGACAACATGCCCCACTTGACCCCCATCTCTTTACTAAAGTCGGTTGAAGCACGCACGATGCGCGCTTCGATCATCACTTGGCGCATCGGCACATCAAGCAAATCAATCATGCGCCGAATCTGCTCTATTTTTTTTGCGCTATCCGTCAAGATCAAAGTATTGGTGCGTGGATCGATTGAGAGACTGCCACGAGAACTCAGCATGCTGCCATTATTGTCATTCTGTGTTTTAGCTGCTGATTTATCTGCGGCTTGGGCACTTTTTGCCTGCTGAATGAGTTTTTCGATATCTGTCACATGCGCATATTTCAGCTGAATATACTCAGTCAGCAGCGCTGCCGACTTGGCACTTTGCTCCAAGAGCTTGGCTTCTTCTTCCTCCGACTTGATCATCTCTGCCGTCGGCGCAATCCAAATGGCATTGCCCTTACGACGCTGATCCAAACCTTTGGCTTTTAAAATCAAATCCAGTGCCTGATCCCAAGGCACATCTTTGAGTCTTAAGGTGATGTTGCCCTGTACGCTATCAGCAGCCACCACATTCATCCCGGTATGATCGGCCAACACTTGTAACACCCGACGCACTTCGATGTCCTGAAAATCCAGCGATATTTTTTTACCGCGACCGCTGGTTGCCTGTTGACTGGTCGCTGCATGACGATTCGACGGCTTGGGTTTGAGACTGATCATCAGCTTTCGATCCGTCTGGTAAGCCATGTATTCAAACTCATCCTGAGTTTGAATACTGATCATGCCATGACCGCCTTGGTTAAAGGCATCGATATTGCTGACCAAAGTCGCAAAGTCTTGGACATTGAGGCGCTGCTGCAAGGCCGCTGTCAACGGATGATGCATGACCCGCAGCAATACTTTATTGCCCTGCTGCTGAATGTCGATCGGCGTTTGACTGCCCAACAACTCAATCACCACCTGTGCTTCGCCATCCTTGCCACGTTGAAAACCAATATGGCGCACGCCCTGTGCCGCCGTAGTCGCTACAGCTGAAGCACTTTTTTGTGGCTGCAATTGCAAAAGATAGCGATCCCCATCAATGCGATGGCTCAACTGAGTCTGCCCTTTCAATTGAATGCTTAATCGCGCACGTTGAGCGTCGGCACTCAAATCAATGCCGGCCGCTTCTGCGGTATTGACCGCAATCGACTTTTGCTGCGGCAAAGCTTGTACCGCATCAAAGTCCAACACCAAACGTGAGGGGTGCTGCAACTGATAGGCTTGCGGCAACATCGCAGGCCCATCAAATTTGACTTCTAATTGCGTGCCTTGACCTGCTAGTTGTTTGGGCAAAATCTGGATGATTTTAGCTTCAGCCCATGCCGTCGATTGCACCAACAGTAGAGACAGCAGCACCACAGAACTGACCGCCTCAAAGCTGCGACTCAAGCGTTGTTGCCGCCAACGCGGGGAAATTTTGATGTATTGCATCAGATATATTTTCATTATTATTCCTTCAAATCACGTCACGATTGAAGACGAGGCGATGTCCTTGCCCGCCAATATCCGTTGTTATTTAGGGAGAAAACGTCTAAATAGATCGATCTCGATCTTGAGCAGTCACACCACGAGTCATACTCATCTTTATTCATCCGTTTCAGTCTGCTGCACCGGTGAGGTCGCGGGCTGTTCGATCGCTGCCTCGACCTGTGTGGTCGCATGTGTTGCTGACCCAGCTTGAATCAGCATCAAACTACGCGGACGCTGTACGAATCCTCCACGTCCATCATCCATCAACTCCACCAAATCAATTTGTGTGGGACCGATGCGAAAGATACGACCTTGATGCTGACCGATATAATCGCCTACGTGTACCTGTTCAAGCTGACCGTCTGGCGTTTGTAGTAAACCAATCCGATGAATACTGTGATGACCGACCAAGCTGCCTTTCATATAGAGCTCTTCGAGTGCATAACGCTCTAGCGGATGTTTTTTTCGCTGCAAGTTGGGTTGTACAGGCTTGCTGGCATTCATTTTTAATTCATGCGCAATCGAACTGGGAAGAAAAGGACTACGTAAATTTTGTGCCGAATACTCAAAGCTTGGTACGGCACTAAATGTTGGTGCTGGCTCAATTCGCTGCGGTGCCTGACTGCGGATCTGCGCCATTTCCTGATTAACAGCATCAATTTGTGAATCACAGCCAAATAAAAATAATGTGCCGAGGATCAAACTGCTGTTCCAGATGATATTCATTCCTTTGCTCCTCAACATATCGACGTCCCTTTCCCTATCCAATTTCGATCTCAACACCCCACCATTGAAGCTGTTCAAAAAAGACAGCACGACAGTCATCATCACGGCGTGGTCTGGCCTACACGTTGCGT
>JASLIY010000339.1 GCA_030152675.1 Acinetobacter sp. | reverse complement strand
AAGCAAGAATGAGTGAGGTATTGCCGAATTGCTTAATTTTTCCAATTTATATCCTTGAAAAAATCAGCATTGATCGCCATATTAAAGTAGAATTTTATCTTAAATTTACAGCTTAAGTTTTTGATAAAATAGAAAATATTTCCACTTTTTTTGAAAAAAGCAATTGAAAAACCGCAAAGTACTCCCATCTAGTAGTCAAGACAAAATATGTTGTGAGGAAGAATAAGAATGCGTTTTGAAAAATTTACCAATCGCTTACAGCAAGCTTTATCCGATGCCCAATCACTGGCGATGTCGAAAGACCATAGCGCGATTGAGGGGATTCACATCCTTACCACTTTACTGAAAGAGCCATCTAATTTGAGCTTGTTGCAACAAGCAGGGGCACTTTTACCTGAATTACAGAAACAGCTTGAGCAAGCACTCAAAGATGCACCCACCATCAGTCAACCGACGGGGGATGTCAATCTCAATCCTGAAGCGGTGCGTGCTTTAAATCTGGCCGATGGTTTAGCCATCAAAGCCGGTGATGAGTTCCTATCTACAGATTGGGTACTGTTGGCCTTGGCCGAAACTGGAAAAACCCAAGCACTGCTAAAACAAGCTGGTCTCAAGATCGATCAACTGAAAAATGTGATTGCCAAAATTCGAGGGGACGAAAAAGTCATGAGCAACAACCATGAAGATCAACGCGATTCTTTAAATAAATACACCATCGACCTGACTGAGCGTGCCTTGGCAGGCAAACTTGATCCTGTGATTGGTCGAGATGAGGAGATTCGCCGTACCATTCAAGTGTTGTCGCGTCGAACTAAAAATAACCCGGTCTTGATTGGTGAGCCAGGTGTGGGTAAAACCGCCATCGTTGAAGGCTTGGCACAGCGTATCGTCAACGCTGAGGTACCAGAAAGCCTCAAAGGTAAACGTGTGCTCTCGCTTGACTTGGGTGCCTTGTTGGCCGGCGCAAAATATCGCGGTGAGTTTGAAGAGCGCTTAAAAGCGGTCTTGAATGATTTGGCTAAACAAGATGGCCAGGTGATTTTATTTATCGATGAGTTGCACACCTTGGTCGGCGCAGGCAAAGGCGATGGCGCGATGGATGCGGGCAATATGCTCAAACCGGCACTTGCGCGTGGTGAGTTGCGCTGTGTCGGTGCGACCACACTGGATGAGTATCGTCAGTTTATTGAAAAAGATGCAGCCTTAGAGCGCCGTTTCCAAAAAGTCTTGGTGGATGAGCCGAGCGTGGAAGACACCATTGCGATATTACGTGGACTCAAAGAAAAGTATGCCACGCATCATGGGGTGCAGATCTTGGATTCTGCGATTATTGCAGCAGCGAAAATGTCGCATCGCTATATCACCGATCGCCAGTTGCCGGACAAAGCCA
Organism: Acinetobacter sp.; assembly: GCA_030152675.1. GTDB lineage: Bacteria > Pseudomonadota > Gammaproteobacteria > Pseudomonadales > Moraxellaceae > Acinetobacter. The sequence goes on along the minus strand of JASLIY010000339.1, from coordinate 2,928 downwards.
TTGACCTGATCGATGAAGCAGCATCACGCATCAAAATGGAAATCGACTCCAAGCCAGAGCCACTGGATCGTTTGGATCGTCGCTTGATTCAATTGAAAATGCAGCTTGAGGCGGTGAAAAAAGACCAAGACTCGGTGAGCAAAGCCGAAGTCAGCCATTTGGAAAAACAAATCCAAGAGGTGCAAGTCGAATATAACGATCTAGAAGAAGTCTGGCGTGCAGAGAAAGCGTTGGTTGAAGGCACTAACCAAGCGCAGGTACAACTGGATCAGGCGCGGATCGCCTGTGAGAAAGCACAGCGTGAAGGCGATTGGGCAGAGGCCAGCCGTTTACAGTATGGCGTGATTCCTGAGTTGCAGAAAAAACTTGAGCAAGAAAATCTTGAGGAAGAGGCAGAAGAGCCGAAACTGATCCGGACCAAAGTCACGGAAAATGAAATTGCTGAAGTGGTGAGTGCTGCGACTGGCATCCCTGTGGCGAAAATGCTGCAAGGTGAGCGTGAGAAACTGCTCGAGATGGAGTCGTTCTTGCAACGCCGCGTGGTTGGACAAGACGAAGCTGTGGTTGCGGTCTCCAATGCCATCCGTCGTTCGCGTGCTGGACTTTCTGATCCTAACCGTCCAAGTGGTTCATTCTTGTTCCTCGGGCCAACGGGTGTGGGTAAAACTGAGCTGACCAAAGCTTTGGCGCAGTTTATGTTTGACAATGATGATGCCATGATCCGAATCGACATGAGTGAATTTATGGAAAAACATTCGGTCAGTCGTTTGGTGGGTGCGCCTCCAGGTTATGTGGGCTATGAAGAAGGCGGCGTCTTGACTGAAGCGGTTCGCCGTAAACCGTATAGCGTGGTGCTGTTCGATGAGGTCGAGAAAGCACATCCCGATGTATTTAACATCTTGCTGCAAGTGCTCGATGATGGTCGTTTGACAGACTCGCAGGGTCGTGTCGTTGACTTTAAAAACACGGTGATCGTGATGACCTCTAACTTGGGTTCTCAGGATGTGCGTGAGCTGGGCGATACGGCTTCGGAGGAGCAAGTGCGTCAAGTGGTGATGAACGCGGTCGGTGAACACTTTAGACCTGAGTTTATCAACCGAATCGATGAATTGGTGGTGTTCCATTCGTTGAAAAAAGCACAGATCCGTGGCATTGCCGAGATTCAGTTGAATCGTTTACGTGAACGTTTAAGTGAGCGTGACTTGAGTCTCAGTGTTGATGATGAAGCGTTTGATCACATCATCGATGCCGGTTATTACCCAATTTATGGGGCACGTCCATTGAAACGGGCGATCCAACAGCAATTGGAAAACCCATTGGCACAGAAAATCTTGGCTGGACAATTTGTCCCAGGTGATACCATCACGGTCAGCAGTCAAGACGGTCAGCTTGAGTTTGAGAAAGTAAAACTGAGCTAAGTCGCATATCCGCATTGGATGATGCCCAGCACGACGCTGTGTTAAAAAATCCACTTCAACAAATCGGCCTTCGGGCCGATTTTTTTATTGTTTGGTTAAATATTAGTGTAACTTTCACGGTTTATGGTCTGTATAACGCAATTGATTAAGTTCCGTTCTCTAATCTCATATGAATCTCAAATTTAATTAAACCGATAGAGAGATATTTAAAATGATTGAGTTAAAAGCCATCCGTAAATTTAAAAAAGAACCCTACAGCAGCTTTAAAACCGTACAGCAAATCACAGTGTTGCAGTTAAAAACCATGTATGGAATATATGAAAAATACTATGAAAACACGCGTTATGAATTATTTGAGCAAGATTTCTTGGGCAAAACAGGGGTATTTCTGATCCATGATCCTGAAACCAATGCCATTGTTGGTTTCTCAACGGTGGTGGAGCGTGACTTTTTGCTACACGACAAAGCACGACATGCATTTTTTAGTGGCGATACCATCATTGAAAAAAAATACTGGGGTTCTCGTGCCTTACAACGCTCAATGATTCGTTATTTGATTGCCTATAAGCTCAAGCATCCGACCAAACCTATTTATTGGATGTTAATTTCTAAAGGCTTTAAAACCTATTTACTGCTGGCCAATAACTATCCGACCTATTATCCACATGTCGATCATGAGCATGAGCATTTGAAAGACATGGTTGATGCTTACTGTGCGCACTATTATCAAGACTATTACGATGCTGAAACTGGGCTGCTGAATTTTGGCGATGATTATCAACCCCTGAAAGAATCTGTCGCACCGATCCAAAATGAGATGCGCAGCAAGAATAAAAAGATCGAGTTTTTTGAAAAATGTAATCCAACTTGGGTACAAGGAACCGAGTTGCCATGTATCGGAGAAATGAGTTGGAAAGACTTGTATAAGCTGATGCGTGGTTTTACCAAGAAGCGTGCTAGCAAAGGGGTACTGGATTCGCAACGTCCACAGCCGCGTTTGGCTGGTGACTATCAGGCTAAAAAGGTGGCCTAATGAATCTGATCACTTCTGCTGCACATTGGCTGATGCAGCAATCTTCCAAAGCAGCCAGTCAAAAATTTAGTGCCCATACCCAGCAACTTGAGCATGTGCAACGCGATAAACTCTCGACCTTGATGCTGACGTTGAAACAGCAAGAACTGAGCTACGAACAGTTTTGTCTACGTTATCCATTGACCCGATATGCAGATTGGCGCGATAGAATCGAATGTTCGCGCCATTTGGGTGAAAACCAGCTGGCGCGAGTGCCGATCCTACGTTTTCAACCCACCAGTGGCTCAAGTGAAGCGCTGAAATTTATCCCCTATACCGCGGTGTTTCTAAAAGAAATTGATCAGGCGATTGGCCTATGGCTGAGCCATCTCTATCAGATGCATCCGCTGCTGCGATCGTCTTCGCATTATTGGTCTATTTCATGGTTGCCTGAAAGCCAGCGCAAGATCATTGAAAACGCCAATCTCAATGACGACA
>JASLIY010000241.1 GCA_030152675.1 Acinetobacter sp. | reverse complement strand
TATTGGGGCCGACGTCTCGCACCTGTTCGATTTCGCCCAATGTTAATGATCCCGCCTTTCGTAATATCAGTTTTGATGCACTGAAAAATGACTATATCGAAGCCGCACATGCCTTGATCGAGGGCGGTGCCGATATTATTTTGATTGAAACTGTATTTGACACCTTGAACTGTAAGGCTGCGATCTTTGCGGTCAAAGAAGTGTTCCGTGAAATTGGTCGTGAACTGCCATTGATGATCTCGGGCACCATTACCGATGCCTCAGGTCGTACCCTCACCGGACAAACCGCCGAAGCCTTCTGGAACTCAGTTCGCCACGGTGACTTACTCTCTGTCGGCTTTAACTGTGCACTCGGTGCAGATGCGATGCGTCCGCATGTCAAAACCATTGCCGATGTTGCTGAAGTCTTTGTTTCTGCTCATCCCAATGCGGGTCTACCGAATGCTTTCGGTGGCTACGATGAAACCCCAGAACAAACCGCAGCCTTCTTAAAAGAATTTGCAGAAAGTGGTTTGATCAATATCACCGGCGGTTGTTGCGGCACCACGCCAGATCATATTCGTGCCATCTATGAAGCCGTCAAAGACATCAAGCCGCGCCAGATTCCAGAGATCAAGCCGGCTTGTCGTTTAAGTGGTCTCGAAGCTTTTAATATTGATGACAACTCACTCTTCGTCAACGTTGGTGAACGAACCAACGTCACCGGTTCAAAAAAATTCCTACGCTTAATCCGTGAAGAAAACTTTGCTGAAGCCCTCGATGTCGCACGCCAACAGGTTGAAAATGGTGCCCAAGTCATCGACATCAACATGGATGAAGGCATGTTGGATTCACAAGGTGCGATGGTGCATTTCCTCAATCTGGTCGCCTCTGAACCTGATATCTCACGTGTACCGATCATGATTGACTCCTCAAAATGGGAGATCATCGAAGCAGGGCTCAAATGCGTACAAGGTAAATCGATCGTCAACTCGATTTCACTCAAAGAAGGCTATGACGAGTTTGTGCATAAAGCACGTCTCTGCCGCCAATATGGTGCGGCGATCATCGTGATGGCCTTTGATGAAACCGGTCAAGCCGATACGGCTGCGCGTAAACGTGAAATCTGTAAGCGCTCTTATGACGTCTTGGTCAATGATGTCGGCTATCCTGCCGAAGACATCATCTTTGACCCGAACGTCTTTGCGGTTGCGACCGGGATCGAAGAACACAATAACTATGCGGTCGACTTTATCGAAGCCACGGGTTGGATCAAACAAAATCTACCGCATGCGATGATTTCTGGTGGAGTGTCCAACGTTTCCTTCTCCTTCCGTGGCAATGAACCCGTACGTGAAGCCATTCATGCAGTGTTCTTGTACTATGCGATCAAGCAAGGCATGACCATGGGGATCGTCAATGCTGGCCAATTGGCGCTGTATGATGATATTCCTAAAGCGCTTAAGGATGCGGTTGAAGATGTGATCCTCAACCAAAACCAAGGTGAAACCGGCCAAGATGCCACAGAAAAACTCCTTGAGGTCGCAGAACAATATCGCGGTCAAAGTGCAGCACAAAAAACGGTTGAGAACTTGGAATGGCGTAATGAGAGCGTTGAAAAGCGTCTCGAATATGCCTTGGTCAAAGGAATTACCAGCTTTATCGATATCGATACCGAAGAAGCGCGACTCCAAGCCAAGCGTCCACTCGATGTGATCGAAGGCCCGCTCATGGATGGCATGAACGTGGTCGGTGACTTATTTGGTGCCGGTAAAATGTTTTTGCCGCAGGTGGTCAAGTCTGCACGTGTGATGAAGCAAGCAGTGGCCTGGTTGAATCCCTACATCGAAGCCGAAAAAACCGGCAGCCAGTCTAAAGGTAAAGTGTTGATGGCCACCGTCAAAGGTGACGTACACGATATCGGTAAAAACATCGTCGGCGTGGTACTCGGCTGTAATGGCTATGACATCGTCGATCTCGGGGTCATGGTACCGGCTGAGAAGATCCTACAAACGGCGATCGATGAAAAAGTCGATATCATCGGCTTGTCAGGCTTAATCACACCATCACTCGATGAAATGGTTTTTGTTGCCAAAGAGATGCAGCGTAAAGGTTTTCATGTTCCGCTATTAATCGGTGGTGCAACCACTTCCAAAGCACATACTGCAGTGAAGATCGACCCACAATACTCGAATGATGCCGTAATCTATGTGGCCGATGCCTCACGTGCGGTGGGGGTCGCCACCACCCTGCTCTCTGCTGAAATGAAACCGAAGTTTGTGGCTGAGCATCGTGCTGAATATGCCAAAGTACGTGAACGTATCGCCAACAAACAACCCAAAGCAGCCAAACTCAGTTATGCCGAATCGATTGAAAATGGTTTAAAAGTGGATTGGACACTCCATCCACCTGTTAAACCGAATATGCAAGGCATTGAAGTCTTCACCGAATATCCGCTTGAAACCTTATTGCCGTATTTTGACTGGACACCATTCTTTATCTCATGGAGCTTGGCGGGCAAATTCCCTCGCATCTTAGAAGATGAGATCGTCGGTGAAGCGGCACGCGACTTGTATCAACAAGCCCAAGCCATGCTCAAAGAAATTATCGACAACAAACGCTTTGATGCACGCGCTGTGTTTGGCATCTATCCTGCCCAGCGCGTTGCTGCAGACAGTGTTGCGGTCTACGCGGATGAATCGCGTCAAGATCCAACCCATCGCTTTGAACATATCCGTCAGCAGTCAGATAAAGTCACCGGCAAAGCCAACTTCTCATTGGCTGACTTTGTCGCCAACGCGGAGCAAGGCCAAGATTATCTCGGTGGCTTTACCGTTTCGATCTTCGGTGCTGAAGAAATGGCACATGAATACAAAGCCCAAGGAGATGATTACTCTGCGATCTTGGCGCAGTCTTTAGGCGATCGCTTTGCTGAAGCCTTTGCAGAACATCTGCATGAACGGATTCGTAAAGAGTTCTGGGGTTATCAAGCCGATGAACAGTTGAGCAATGAAGAACTGATCAAAGAGAAATATGTCGGGATTCGTCCAGCGCCGGGCTACCCGGCCTGCCCTGAACACTCTGAAAAAGCAGTGCTCTTTGATTGGTTAGGTTCAACAGACAAGATCGGCACGCAGCTCACCAGCAGTTACGCCATGTGGCCGCCTTCAAGCGTCAGTGGTTTTTATTACAGCAATCCACAGTCCGAGTATTTTAACGTGGGTAAGATCTCACTGGACCAACTTGAGGATTATGCGCAACGTAAAAACTGGAGTTTGGATGTTGCCAAACGTTGGCTTGCGCCAAACTTAGATGATTCGATCAACTAATTCGAACTCAAGCAGCATTTAAACATAAAGCCCTCATCAGCAGACTTGCGATGAGGGCTTTTAATAAAAATTGATTAAATATTGATAAAAAAGCGTTAAATTAAGCGCTCAACAAACAAGATCCCATTCAAGTGGTCGACTTCATGCTGCACAATACGTGCAGGAAAGCCGTAATAGCGGCTTTCGATCTGCTTACCGGTCAAAGTCTGATAACGCACTGTAATGCTTTCTGCGCGCCGCACCATGCCACGTTGATTGGGCACACTCAAACAGCCCTCTTCTCCGACACAATGTTCTGAAGACATCGCGATGATTTCAGGATTAATCATTAACACCGCTTTCATCTCAGGCGCATCCGGATAGCGTGGGTTCGGCCGTGAGGCGACAATAATCATCCGTTTCGACAAATACACTTGCGGTGCGGCAATCCCCACACCATTGCGCTCCAGCATGGTTGCATATAAAGCCTGACTAAACTGTGCCAGCCATTCACTTCCCAACTCTTCATCTGTAACAGGTGCAGCCTTGATCCCAAGCACCTGTTCACCTTGCTGTGCCACACTGAGACGCGCCAAACCTTTCGGCATAAAAACCTCCTTATCTATATCACACACCTAAACAGCAATACTGTAATGCTGCTTCACATCAAGATGCGTATCTGTCTTATTTTCACCCGATCTCTATCATCACACGGCGCGAGACCCAGTCTCATCACGAAGTGCCTGAGCCACATCCCAGGCATAACCATTTAATATGGTTTTAGCTTCAATACCCAAAAACAAAATACATCGCCATTCAGCCTTGTTGAGCATCAATCCTATCAGCGAATAGCGCGATTCCGATCCAAGTTCAGCAAAAGTTTCGCCCAAATCCCCCTGCCACAACGCCACCCATTTATTGGGCGTTCAGCTTCTCTCAATCGCCTGCTTTTTGCCTAAGATAACCGTCAGCATCCGCTGCGAAAGATGCAATACTCGCAGGAGCTTCGTGATCCACACGCATCGATCTGAGCAAAGCGCTGTAACCTCATTAAAGTCGCTCAACACAGTACAAAATCAATCCCGAAAATCATCACCGCACTCAAGCAGAGTGCAGTATAAATCCACTCAAAGCACCAATGCATCGACATTTGGCGCAAAAAATAAACAGCCTATCGATTTATCATCTATCCGACATCATCCCATGCATAAATATTGGATGCTCAGATTTTAAAGTCAAAACGTCTCATTCAGATGCTGATCCATCACTTTTGCTTAGCCTAAAACTAAATACAAATGCAAGTGATAAATAGTTACCCCACAGCAAAATCAAAACCATGTAATTTTTGCTCTGTAAAAAAAAGAAAAATATTTAGAATGGTTATTCAAAACCCAGTATTTTAGTCTGAAAAATAATTGAGGAGTAACAAGCACACAGATTGACCGCCAGCATTACTTTTCGCAAAAATTAGAGGTTTTACCAATCAATTGTTAAAGTAAAAACTCTAAAATAGTGATATACAAAAGATTACATCTTATACAAAACCACAACACTAATTCACATTACGTAATAGACTCGTCATTTCAAACTCATATAATGCACCCTCTTTAGAAAAGATCACTTTACATACAATTATTTTTTACTGTAATTTAAGTTATATGCAATGTGCTCATTTCTTTAGCAAAAAAAGCCTGTCTGACTTCGCAATTAACTAAATGGTGAAAACATGAAAATCAAATCTTTAGTATTAACCTCTTTAACCTCTTTGGGTCTATTTACAACTTTGGCACATGCTGATGAGCCAGTCGTGAACATCGTGAATGGCGGCAACATTCAATTCACCGGTAAATTTGTCAATGCAGCATGTGCGGTGAGCTTAGAAAGCGAAAATAAAGTGGTTGAACTCGGTCAATACCGTACTGCATCTTTAACTGCAGCAGCACAAAACACCACCAACATTCCGTTTGATATCAAACTCACCGATTGCGATCCAGAAGTTTCTAAAACTGCACAAATTGGTTTCAATGGCCTAGCAGACAGCGTTGACAGCACTTTATTCTCTGTAAATTCAGGTGGTAACAGCAAAGCTGCCACAGGTGTTGGTATTGAAATCTTAGACTCAAAAAATAAAGTTTTGTCTCCAAATGGTGACTACTCAACTGCTCAAGCACTGATTGTTGGTGACAACACCTTTAACTTCTTGGCACGTTATAAATCAACAGCTGCGACCGTTACGGCTGGTCAAGCAAATGCAGACGCAACATTCTTAGTTCGCTACGAATAATCGTACTGTAAGGGAACTATGATTTGATCTCAGGGAAGAGATTTCCTATTCAAAACAGCAATTCCGAGCAAAGTACTTTTTATGTTGTATCGTTTCGCCCACATCCATGGCGAACGTTTTAAAACCGCAAAGTTAGATTATCCTTTTAGCTGATGTGGTTTTCGTGGTTGTATAAATTTGATCCTTACTCAGGAATATTTTGAACATTCCGTTGTACATTTTCGCTCTGCGACTGTTTTAGATAGTGTTTTAGTTTTTGTTTTAATCGAGTTTCAATATAAATAGAAAAATCAACTTTTATGATGGTTTATAAATGAGTTTAATCATTTTTATTGAAAAGGCGTGGTGAATATATGTTTAGCTCAAATCTCAACCGCTTATGTTTCATGTTCATTTTATTTATATTTTCAAGTCATCTATATGCGCAAGGGGGTATTGCGCTGGGTGCGACACGGGTCATTTATTCTCTTGGGGACAAACAAACTTCTCTCCCGATTCAAAATAGTAGCTCCAAACAGCGTTATCTGATTAATGCATGGGTAGATGATGCCAATGAAGTCAAAACCAAAAACTTTATCGTCACGCCACCGTTGTTTGTGAATGAGCCTAAAACAGAAAATACCTTACGAATCATGTATGTCGGTCCTGATTTACCCACCGATCAAGAATCTCTGTTTTACTTGAATGTCAAAGCCATTCCAGCGATCGACAAACAAAATATTGAAGGTAAAAACGTCTTACAACTGGCGATTTTATCACGCATCAAATTATTTGTTCGTCCACAAAAACTCAATATCGATGTTGAAGAAGCATCCAAACTCCTGACATTTAAACCATCGAGTGCGGGTATTCAAGTGACCAATCCAAGTCCCTATTATATGACCTTGGTGCATATTAGTTCCGGTCAGGCAAAAATGGACAGCATCATGGTTGCACCTAAAAGCTCAGCGGAAATTAAAACCGCATCCAAAGGCAGTGATATTCACTTTCAGTACATTAATGATTACGGCGCACTCTCTGAAGTTTTAATTAAACCAATTAACTAACTTAAGGTTTGGCAGCGGTATGAAAAAGATGTATCACACAGCTCAACAGCGCAGTGGCATGCATATTCTACAGCGCAGTAAATATCAGCATGATGATGCAACAGCAATGCGTCAGGCTGCTACAGTTTATCGTCTAAAAGTTTTAACCCTTGCGATGCTGATGCTGTCATCTCCTGCGATGGCTGATACTTATTTTAACCCAGCTTTTTTATCTGAAGATGTTGCCGATGTCGCGGATCTAAAACGCTTTGAGGAAGGTAAACAACAAGCCGGGCAATATTATTCTGATATTTACGTGAATGATCAGTTTGTGCTGTCTCAAGATATTGAGTTTGTCGACGCCGGTAAAAATCCCGAAGCATCTAGTGGTTTAATCCCCTGCCTCAATGATGAGCTTTTAAAACAATTTAATATCAGCGCCGATAAACTGACTCAGGCTGCCAATCAGGCTGGCTGTGTATTTCTGACGGACTTAATCCCTGAAGCGAGCGTGAGCTTTAACTTTAATAACCAACGCCTCGATATTCATATTCCACAAGCGTGGTTATCCAATCAAGTCAAAGGTTATATTCCAGTTTCTGAATGGGATCATGGCATCAATGCCGTGTCACTGAACTATAGTTTTACCGGCAATCATGACGATCAGGGTGAGAACCAATTTTTATTGCTCAATTCTGGGATTAATCTCGGGGCTTGGCGATTTAGAAACAATAGCTCTTGGGTGCATAATCGCAATCAAGACCAAGAGCATAATGAATGGTCGAGTATCAGTAGTTATGCCCAGCGTGCGATTATCCCTTTAAAAAGTGAATTGGTCATCGGCGACAGTCACAGCTCTTCGGCGGTCTATGACAGTTTAGGTTTTCGGGGTATTCGCCTCTATAGCTCAGAACAAATGTACCCAGATACGCTACAAGGTTTTGCCCCGACCGTTCGTGGCATCGCCAACTCGCGTGCACGGATCTCGGTCAAACAAAATGGCTATGTGGTCTATCAAACCCAAGTCCCACCAGGGCCATTTGTTTTAAGTGACTTAAGCCCAACCATGTCCAGTGGTGACCTTGAGGTGAGTATTGAGGAAGAAGATGGCAGCACTCGGAGCTTCCAAGTGCCCTACTCCACCATTCCAATATTACAACGTGAAGGCCGGATTAAATATGATGTGTTGATGGGAGATTATCGCAGTGGTCATCCCGCCCAAGACAATCCATTTTTTATTCAAGGTACATTGTTGGCCGGTTTATCCCACGGCGTGACGCTCTATGGCGGTACGCAGCTTTCAGAAAATTACAGTGCATTTACTGCTGGGATGGGGAAGAATCTCGGCCGTTTTGGTGCGCTGTCAATTGATGGTACACACGCCAATACCACGCTGGTCGATGACAGTAAATATACCGGTCAGTCTTATCGTTTTTTATATGCCAAATCACTAAATGATTGGGGCACAACTTTTCATTTACTCGGTTATCGTTATTCAACCAAGGGCTTTTATACCTTAGACGAAGCCGCATATAAAAATATCGAAGGCGGCAGCGATGATCCCTTATGGAATGAATCCAATCATACGCTGTATACCCCAACCGACTACTACAATTTAAACTATCGCCGTAAAGGTCGTTTTCAATTTAATATGAATCAACGCCTATCCAATTATGGCTCACTGTATATTTCGAGCAATTTCCAAAACTACTGGAATACCAATCTCAAAAACCAAAACTATCAAGTCGGTTATGCCAATAACTGGAACAGCCTGAATTATTCACTGTCTTGGTCGCTCACCGAATCCATGGGCTTGGCCGATCGTGATCAAATGCTGGCGATCAATCTATCCATGCCCATGAGTGCGTTCTTTAAATCCAAGCCCAATTCAAAACGCCTGATCGACCAAACCTTTATTACTGCCAATGCCTCACATAACAGCAATGGCAATAACGTTTGGCAAACTGGGGTGAGTGGCACTTTATTGGAAGACCGCAATTTATCTTACACCCTGATGCAACATTATAATGATGTGTCGGAATATGCAGCCAGTGCATCGTTTCAATATAAAAGCCCTTATGCCAATATCGGTGCCGGTTATTCATCTTCAAATAGCAACAATAATGTCAACTACGAACTCTCTGGCGGCATCCTCGCACATGCGAATGGCGTGACCTTTAGCCAACCGCTTGGTGATACCAATATCTTGGTGCAAGCTCCCGGCGCAGTGCATGTTGCGCTCGAAAACCAAACTGGTGTCTCTACTGATTATCGTGGTTATGCCGTGATGCCATATGCCACGGTCTACCGTAAAAACCGTGTGGCACTGGACACCAACACCATGCGCGACAATACCGAAATTTTAAATAACGTCAAAAGTGTGGTGCCGACCCAAGGGGCGATCGTCCGAGCCAGTTTTGATACCAAGATCGGCTTCCGTGCACTGCTCAATATCCAGCATCAACAACGTAGTGTGCCCTTTGGTGCCTCGATTGTGGAAAAAAATTCAGGGGTCATGAGTATCGTTGGCGAACAAGGTCAAGCCTATTTAAGTGGTTTGCCACTCAAAGGACATATTGTGGTGAATTGGGGCGATCGCCCAGATGCACAATGTTCTGCTCGCTATGATTTATCCAGTGACAAACCAGCCCAAGATACATCAATGCGCAATATTAACCTGCAATGTGAGTAAGCCAATCATGTCTAAGTCGTCTCATGCTCAAGCTTTTGCTCCACAGAATATAAAGAGAATCGCGATGTCCTTAAAACGTTCCTTATATTTCATCTCTCTCATGGCGATGGGCAGTGCAGTACAGGCGGCAGGAGTTTATTGCACCACTGAAGATCAAACCATTTATCCGTATTTATTTAGCTTTAGATTTGATTCGCAAGAAAACCATGAGGGTTATGTCACGGAGTGGAAAGAACAAACCGTGTCAGGACGCTATAAAGTCGGTGGGGGCTGTGATGTGCGCGCCACGACATTTTGGTCAGCGCGTGAGGCACCCGGTTTAATCTTTGCTGGCACAGATGCTGACGGCACCAGTTGGTTTGATATTCCAGGCAATGACTATTTACAGGTCTCTTCTGAAATCGCCATTTATAATGCCAATAATGGTCGCTCGCCTTTTTATGGTGTGCCTTTTACGGACATTTCAAATAATTGTGAAATGCGCTGTGGTAATTCACCGGCAGCATCAGGATCACATGCAAAACTCAGACTGCGGATTAAACGCCGTTTTGTCGGTGCCAGTTTTATTGTCACGCAACCGATTGCCAGTTTATACGCCACCCAAGGGGGAACTGGACTCGGTGTAGGTGGTATGCCCATGGTGACCTTAAATTTAAATGCCGTCATGGTGGTACCACAAAGCTGTACCCTGAATGCAGGCGACACCATTACCTTTAACTTCGGTTCATTTGGCACTCAAGCCTTTGCCGGTACTGGCAAAGGCAATAAACCTCAAGGTGCAGAAGTGAAAGTGAATAGCGTGGACGTCAACTGTAAAAACATTGATGCCGAATCGATGCTCAGCATGCGGATTGAAGCGGGTGATACCGATGATAATATCATCTTGTCCAATAATAAGGATGTGGGCTTTATCGTAGCAGATGAAAATGAAAAGCCACTGAATCCCAATAACATCAATAGTTATATTCCCTTCAAACTGCAAAGTAACAATAACCCGAGCGCTAAAATAAAGATCAAAGCTTGGCCCGTGAGTGCCACGGGGATTAAACCCCAAGCCGGTCCTGTGCAAGCCAAAGGTTATTTGAGGGTCGATTTCAAATGAAGTTATTTAAACTCGCATGTCACAGCCTGATTCTTTTATCATTACATGGCGCAGCGCAAGCCAATAGTTTTTCGCTGGCGATGACCAATATTGAATTTAATCTAGAGATTAAAGAATGGAGCTGCCGCATCAAAAACAGCAGCCAAAATATGGTGGTTGATTTGGGTGTTTGGAGTACCCGAAACTTTAATGCAGTGGGCAGTAAAACCAGACCGACCTTTTTTGAAGTTGAGCTTGAAGATTGTAATGTGGAACAAGTCGCCATGAGCTTTACCGGTCCCGCAGACAGCAGTAATCCCAACTATTTGGCACTGAATCCAAACTCAACAGCCAAAAACTTAGCGGTGCAAATTTCGGATCTCAACCAAGTGCCGCTGCCGCTAAATAGCGTCTCCCCGGCTGCACCGGTCAATCAAAACAACAGTGCCAAACTCAGTTTTTATGCCAACTTTATCTCAACCCAAGAGCGCATTGAAGCAGGTCAGGCCACAGCAGATGCAACCTTGGTGCTGCATTATAATTAGCTCACTCGATCACATGCGCACTGTGACGCTGTGCGGCACTCCAAACTGTGCTCAGAATTCAAGCTAACTGTTTAATCAAATAATGTCGCTGTTCGCCTTGAGTCGGATAATGCGCTAAGGACATTTTTAATTCATAGCCATTTTTTTGATAAAACGGCAAAGCCTGAAAGCTATAGGTATCGACTTGTGCAAATTGACAACCACGATCCATGGCCTCCTGTTCACACTGTGCCAATAACTGCGTGCCCAAGCGTAGCGCACGCATACGATCATCGACCCAGAGTAATTCAATAGCCAACCATAAACCTTTGATTCCTGCGATGATGCCTGCAATCAACTGATCATCATCGTCACGCACAAAGATACCCAGTTGTTGCCAAGCGGCCGCCCCCACAAACTGATGATTATAGTGACGCAAACCATTGAGGACTTCTTCACGCTGTGCATGCGTGACGATATCCGTCACTTGAAAATTTAATTTAGTTTTCATCTTGGCGATCCGCTTAGGTTGGGCTTTAGATTATGAACAATCTATACCGCAGCACCAAGCCCCATCTCAACCTCAATTTATGTGGAGCAGGACTCGGCGCCACGCAAGCGCAAAAGTAGCCATAGATTCAAAATAGATTCACATTCACTCTAAGCGCGACACCCCTCCAGCACCCAGTCAATCACGTCCAAGGCCCCTTCTTCGTCATTGCTCTTGGCCAAGTATTTGGCAACTTTTTTCAATGCGGGCACGGCGTTACTCATGGCAAATCCATAACCGGCCTGTTCAATCATTTGCAGATCATTGTAGTTATCGCCCATCGCCAAGACCTGTCGATCTGGGATCTCCCACTGTTGCTGTAAAAACTTCAGCCCATACGCCTTATGACGTTCTGGGAGGATCAGGTCGATAAAACCAAAGCCACTCGAGACCAGATTGACTTGATGTTGCTGCACATAAGTTTTACGGTTTAACAGCTTTAATGCGGCTTGTTCATGGGCTGGATCAGTATTTAAAGTCAGTTTACAAATCTGATCATCGAGTGCGCTCAGGTCAGCAACGCGTTGTAAGTTTTTAAAATAAATGCCGAGTTTGGCCAAGCGCTGCTCGGGTACTTCGGGACCAATATAGGCACAGTGCTTACCACATAAAACCAGTTCTGCGGCAAAGTCGGGCTGTAAATCGGCCAATATCTGTTTGAGTAAGGCTGGCTCAATATATGAATAATTCAGTTCACGGGTTCCATCCATGACGTAGACGCCATTTTCTGCTACATAGGCAATTTCATCTGCGATTTCGGGGAAATACTGTTTTAGCGTATAGAGTGGATTGCCGCTGGCAGCTACAAAATGAATGCCACGTTTTTTCAATTCTGCATATTGTTCTAAGAATCTCGCCTTGTTATAGGTTTTATCTGATTTTAAAAAGGTGCTGTCCATATCGACGGCAATTAATTTTACTGACATATCAGCCTCATATTCAATTCAGCAAACAAAGCTGGGGCAAGCTTGCACCTCAGCAAAACCTTGCACCTCAGCAAAACATGATTATCCTCGATTAATATCACATTTGTATGAAAAGTGCTTGTCCTGAGTGATTTACTTTTATTTCACTTATCCAGTAACATCCAAGCACGATAAACCTTTATTCATAAAACAATATTCCATGACCGAACAGCCACAGATGCCCAGCACACCGCCATCCGATACCGCGGGTAATCCTCAAGCCAATCAACGCCTCAGCCCTGAGGATCGCCGCACGCTTGCGCTGTCTTCTCTCGGTGGTGCGCTTGAATTCTATGATTTTGTCATCTATGTGTTCTTTGCCAAAATTATTGCGGAGCAATTTTTCCCCAGTCACCTCAGCCCCTTTTGGGCACTGTTAAATGCCTACGGTATCTTTGCAGCAGGCTATTTCTTCCGTCCTCTCGGTGGCGTGATCATGGCGCACTTTGGTGACTTGTTCGGACGTAAGCGTTTATTCACCCTGTCGATTTTATTGATGGCCTTGCCCACATTGGCTATTGGGATGTTACCAACCTATGCACAGATCGGCTATGCCGCTCCGATCTTGCTGCTATTGATGCGTATCCTGCAAGGTATCGCAATTGGCGGTGAAATCCCGGCTGCATGGACCTTTGTCTCTGAACATGTGCCAGAAAAACGCATTGGGCTGGCCAATGGTTTATTGACCGCAGGGTTGTCGCTCGGCATTCTACTTGGTGCTTTGATGTCACTGTGGATTTCATTGCAATTCACCGAACTCGAAGTGCAGCATTGGGCATGGCGGATCGCCTTTTTAGTCGGCGGGATCTTTGGTCTGATCGCTTTATATTTACGCCGCTATCTCAAAGAAACCCCTGTGTTTCAGGCCATGCAAGCGCGGCAACAACTGGCCCAGCAACTGCCGATCAAACAAGTGCTTAGTCAGCATAAAACCGCGGTGGCTTTGGGCATGTTGCTGACTTGGTTTCTAACCGCCTGTGTGGTGGTAATCATCTTGGCCATGCCCAACTTACTCGGCAATTTTGGTATTCAGCGTGCCGATGCCTTTAAGATGCAAAGCTTGGCGATCTTGATGCAAATGCTCGGCTGTCTCATCGCGGGACTGTGTGCAGATCGTTTTGGTGCTGCCAAAACCTTAATGGTCGGTACTCTGACCGTCGTACTGGTATCGCTGTTGTTTTATCACAGCCTAGGCGTTGTCGATCACAGTATCTTGTTTATGCTGTATATGGCTTTGGGCTTAAGTTCGGGGACAGTGGGTATGGTGGCATTTGCATTGGTGAAAATGTTCCCCGCCCCCATCCGCTTCACCGGGATTTCATTTTCTTATAATCTGTCTTATGCCATCGCCGGCGGCCTGACCCTGCCGATCGTGCAATGGCTGAGTCTCTATAGTCCAATTGGCGCGATGTATTATCTGCTCTTGGTCTGTGCATTTACCCTGCTCTGCACTTGGCTATATTTTAAAAAATTTGAAAGCTTTCAAAAGAACTCATAACTAAATAACCAACTCAAGCAAACGCCTAAGACTCAAATCAAAAAACCTGCAAGTGCAGGTTTTTTGATTGAGCAGAAAGATCTCGGCTTATTTACACGTAAATACCGCAAGACCCGCGTAGGCTGGGCCTGTCGCGCTAAATTGATTTTTATAATTGACGATCATCAAGACTTCATTACTCAGACCTTGACCGAAGTTGATCTGATACTCGCCATTGGAAACAAAGGACTTGGCTGGATTCACCACTTTACTGCCACTGAAAATGCCAGAACTCACTGGATAGTCTGCTTTTTTCCCTGGATAAAAGGTTGAAGTATGACTTTGTTGACCGTTATTGCTGGTCAAGGTCACTTCAAGCGTTGCATCGTCAGCGGCGAGTAAATTCAGTTTAGCTGTACCTGTGGTCTCCGCAAAAATAGGACCATTGCCTTGGGTTTTATAGGCACGGGTAAATGCAGAGGCTTCACAGGTCTTTTCACCTGCGGCGACCGCTTCATATTGATTAAATACCGCATAATTCCAAAATAGATTTTGCGACTGTTGCAGCAGCGTTGACTCAATCGCACCCGTACTGGAGTTTTCTTGTGTGGCTGTACCATAAGTCCAACGACCAAGCGCAAAGTTTTCATTACCTGCGATATCTTGTACCGCTGTTTTATCACCGCCTAAACGATATGGGCCGAGGTCCTTAAAAGCACCATCGCTGTCTTGCACAGATTTCTGTGCCTCAAAGCGTCCTAATGAATAACCATTAAATGGGATCAGCATGTACTTGGCCGAAGCCGTTGCCACAAAGTTTTTCTCAACTTTTCCGCTATTGCTATCACGACCCGCAGTGCTATTGGGATTCGAAGCTGTATCCTGATTTTGATTGCTTCCCCCATCGCCATCAGAACCACCGCCACAGCCCTGTAATAACAAAGCGGATAGGATGGCTGCTGCTAAAATTCTTTGTTTCATCGGTTATTCCCCATTATTTTGTTTGTCAAAGCCATCACGACTGACGCTCAAATGAAATACTTTGATTTTTAAAATTTTAGATAATATTCAATATCTTAATTTTATAAGCAGCCATTCTATCCACCAATGAGCACAGATTCAATACAAAAGTTGATTTACATCACACTTATAAAACCATGCGACTCTGTATTTATTCACACAACAAAAAGCCGCAGCTTCAATCACAGAAGCGTGCGGCTTGGGTTTGGATCAGGTTTTGAGACTTAAATTTGAAGACTTTTTTTCATTTCATCTTCGACGATCTCGATTTCAATTTCACTAAATTTACGGATCTCACCCTCGGCATGTCGTTCGAGTATTCCTCCGATGAGTGGGACTTTGACGTTCACTTCCCAATCCAGTTGGATATGGACTTGTTGCTCATCTCCGCTGACTTTGCGCGCACAATTGGCTTTCAACGGTAAGTTAGCACCCAGTTCAACTGTTGATGTCAGCTGCTCCAAATTGGTGACATCGGTACGTTTTAAACGAAAGGCATCTTTGAGAAACTTCTTGGCCATATCGGGAATATTAACATCGAGGTTATAGGCGCGCTTGAGGGTATAAAAGTTGCCATTCACTTCAGAATGCAGAATATCCAAATTTTCGCCCGGAATGCGTTTACACACTGCTTCGTGTAATGTGGTTTCTGCAGCCAGTTGTTTAAAATCTTGTAGTGAAATTCCATGAATCGTCGCTTTGACGGTGAACTGATGTGCCATAACGGCTCCTTATCGCTCATTATTTTTAGTTTTGGATCAAGTTCAGCGCAACCTAACCGCATCAAGATCGCGATGAGCGTGCCACTGTTCCTTTCGACACGCTATTAAATGCAACTTTCGCGATCAGGTCATTGACTGTATTGTTCTAGAGAAGCAAGGATGAAGCCAAATTTGGCATGAAAAGGGGCGATACTGCTCATCGTCAGATAAGCGTTGCGGTACTCAAGCCTGATGTCAAACTGCTCCGCGCCATCATCTAGTCCACTAACATAAAGCTGTGTACCCTGAGGAAAATCTTTTAACCACGGTGCTTTATATACATCTGACACGCTATCAAAGTCGATATAGGCAGCAGGATCTGCAACGATCTTACGCGCCAAGCGCTCGAACTTGGCCTGTTGATGTGCGTACATATCTAGAATCATTTTCTTACTCGATATTTTGCAGCAACGCCCTCACCCGACCCATTCACATCAGCCTCAGCAGCGTGCTCAGACGGTGGCCGTATGCGTTGCCTGCTGCTTTTTGACTTGTAACCATTGCCACCAACCATAGGCTGCCAATCCCACAAACAAGCTATACAGCACTGCGGTCAGATATAACTCTTTGTAGGCAAACATGCCCACATAGACGATATCCACAGTCACCCACAGCACCCATGTCGCGATATAGCGTTGGCTGGTCCAGTAGGTGCCGAGCACGCTCAAGGCAGCCAATTGCGCATCCAATAAAGGCACGGCTGCATCGGTGAAATTCTTGAGCACCAAGCCAAAAATCAGCCCCACACTCATGGCGAGTAGGATCTGCTGTCGTGCACGCCTTGGCTGCAGCGGTTGAATCCGAATCTCATGTTGCTGTTGTTGACCGCGCATCCAAGTCAGGAAACCATAGATATTCATGCCCATGAACATGATTTGTAGGATGGTTTCGCCATAGAGTTTGTATTGAAAAAATAGCACCGCATAGATCAGCACTGCGATCAAATTCACCACCCAACACCACATGCTGCGCATGATGGTCAATGCCACCCCGAGCACACTGATCAGCACGGCAGCCGCCTCAAGTGCAGAGCCACCCAATATCCCCACCACGATTGCAACAAAGTCCTGTGTTGTCATATCTCTCGATCTAATCTTGTAAAGTTGAATGATAAAACAATGCCAGTCAAATACACACTACATAGGCCAAAGAGGCAAAAAAAACACATCGCCACCCCCTGCGTTGTATGACACCGAAACTCTAGCAGAAATCCGATTTGAATCAAATATTGTCACTTAGGAATTCACCCAATCGACACAACTCAAACAACAACGCGCTGGGCAAAGATTTAAGCTTGCCCAGCGCGTTAAATAGAAACCGAATAACGCGGCTGCAAAAATTAGGACTTCAAAATCGATTCAAAAGCTTTGAGACGTTTATAAATCGACAGCAGTTCGATAATGGTTTTCCAAGAATTGACCAAATACTGAAAGGACTCGCGTACCTTACCAAAGACATGGCTGATCTGTTGCAACAACCCTAGCGTGATGATCCCCGCAGCAATCGCGGGAAATAACACCACTAGACTAAATAAAATGTCGAGTTGGAGATACCAAATACTCACCACGTTGAAATAGGCATAATGAAAATAAAGGCGGAAATAGTTTTTACGCACACTGCCATACAACTCATTGAGTGTTGCTGGTTGTGCACGATCCGCATGGTCCTCGCCATAGACCAACTCTTTACGATAAGCTGCTTCAACTTTTTGATTATTAAACTCTAAGCCAGGCAGTTTGATCCCGACCACCACCAGTAAGATGGTTCCAAATAGTGACCAGCCGATTGCGGCCCAAACCAATGAATATTTAATCTCACCAATCACCGGTAAGGCCGGAACATGTTCTGAAAGCTGAATCAACACCGGTAAAAATGCAATTAGAGTCAAAATCGCACGAACAAAACTTACGCCGAGGTTTTCTAAAGTACTAGCAAAACGCATGGTGTCTTCTTGGACCCGCTGTGATGCCCCCTCAACATGGCGTAATGTGTTCCAGTTTTCGGTGTAATACTCATTCATCGCGGTACGCCAACGAAAAATATAATGACTCACGAAGAATAAGTTCAACACCGCAACAGTGACTGACACCATGGCTAAATATAAGAATGACATGGTACCTTGATAAAGCAGTGTAATATCACCACCGGCACCATTACTGATCATGCTTTGGATCAGATCATAAAATGGCGCGTACCATGCATTGATCGCAACGCTCAGCTGTACCCCAAACCAAACATTAAATAAGATAAATGCCGAGCCCCAAATTGACCAACCCTGCCAAGGATGGTTGGCTTTAAATTTCCAGAATAACGCGAAAGCACTGACTGCAACGCCATACCATAAATAGAACCATAAATACTGAGCAGTAAAAAAGCGCGCAATATTTAATGGTAATTTTTCGTCGCTATAACCGGGTGCAAAACCGAGCAATGTGCCCCACTCTTTGCCGCCGCTATACCACAGTGCAATATTGATCAAAAACCAGAGGATGGCAGATAAAAAGAACCACTTAGGGTTGGGAAAAAAAGATTTAAACATCGAGTGTAATAGTCCTAAACAGCTGTGCGATGAAGCAAGAGGATGGCCGAAAACATGTCGGCTATTATTTCCGCTTAAGCTTAATTTTTCTTTAACTCATTCATAGTGTTATGTATATAAATGTGCAGGATTTTAATTATTTATGTCAGTGTGATTGACCTTTGCCTATTCAGCGTGCATTGATTTGGCTGGATCTGTAGCATGATCTGGCTCCCCCTTCGCATTCCAGTATGTTCTGAATCATCAATTTCAAAAATAAATACAGCTCAATATTGAACTGTATTTATCTCTATCAAGTCAGCCAATATACATGATTTCGGCATTAGAACACCTGTCGAATTTCAACCTCAGGCGCATAAGCATCTAAGCGTTTGGCCAAAACATGTAGGCGACGGGTCGGAACCGCTGGAAATAAATGATGTTCAACATGGTAAAACATATTGTAGGTCACCACGCGCTTGAGTTCATGCCGTACCGTACGTGCCATATAAATATGATCTTCAGTATCATGATGCACCGTCCATACTGCGAAAAATGCGGTCATGCATTGCCCGATCAGCATGGCAAGCATATGGAATTTTAAAACCTGAATATCCAGCACCACAAAGACCAGAAGCAAGACCACCACATTGGCAGCCAACTCGGCATAGATCCAACGCCGTTGCGTGGTGGTCCCGACTTGTAAGGCTTTATGATGCAACAAAAATGGAAAGATCGGGCCAAACAACAAAGCCTGCCACCAACGCATCTTGGCACTTTTGGCTTCAATATCTTCTTCTTGCATACAGTGTTGATGATGGCGTAGATGATTGATCTGTACGGCATGCATTGAACCCAGCATCAGTATGCTCAAGACAAACATCACCCAATGTGTGAGTCTGCGCGGTAAGCCCAAAGCAAAGTGAAAGGCATTATGCACCTGCCGCAGTCCGGTCAGAAAAAACATAAAGGCACAGCCAAAGGCCAATAAATACAGCAACGCAAAACTTTGAGCGACATAGGCAAAGCCCAGTGCAGCAAGGAGCCAAGGGAGAGAAATAAATAACTCTGAAATGATATCTTTTTGATTTAAATGCAGCAGATCTTTCCACTGCACGGCATGCAGTAAATCATGGGCTGGTTTCATATTCTAGTTCTTGATCAAAGAGCGTCCTCTTGAAAACTATCCAACTTATGCCAACAAATCAAGCCTATAAATCAACCCATTCAATTTACCCCTATTGGATAAAACTAAATAAAACCGAGTTGAGTGATGTGGACTGCACAAAAAAACCTGTACAGAACAGTGTCCTGTACAGGTTGAGGGCTTGAGTCGCGATCCAATGACCGACTCAAGCCGTTGCGAACTTAATCCATCAATCTACTTGTGGCGCAAACCCGTCTTCAGTCAGTGCAGCGCTAATCGCCTCAAATGACTGCTGGGTTTGTACTTCAACCAACTTGGTCTCAACATTGATCTCGACCACTGCATTTGGGTCCAAGGCTTTGATACTCGCAGTCACACCACGTGCGCAACCACCACAACTGATACTCGGTACCGTAAATTTCATGATAACTCCTGTTTAACCCTCATTGGATTTGTTTTCATGTGCCAACTGCAAATGCAAGAAGGTCAGATGACGTTCGTATTTGTCCAAAATATCATTGATGACTTGTTCTTTGCTATAGCCAACCAAATCATTGCCTTGGCTCCCTTCAAACAAGAAGGTTTCCAGACGATAATAATGCTCTTTACCGACCTGCGCACGGCGACTAAATGAAGGTGCAACGTATTGGCGTGGCCAAATCTGATAAATAAAGTTTTGCTCATTGTTCAAGTCAATGATCAAATCAATATGATAGAGCTGATCATTGTCTTCGAGCGGCACCATATCCACCGTCACTTGCCCACCTTTGCTCCGAATCTCATTCGCCACCGCATCCACTGCGGGCTTGGCCACTTGATCGAGCATTTTTAAGGTCGCCACTGTGCCTGGATACTGCATCACACGGGTTAGACGTTGTTTCCAGTTTAGGATATCAACGTTACCCACCACAGGCGCAGAGTTTAGGTTGGAACTCTGAGAACGGAAGTCTTCGAGTCTAAAGGCTTTAAACAGACCAAACATCACAAAGAACATCACGAAACTAAAAGGTAAGCCCATGATGACGGTTGCTTTTTGCAGGGTACTGATCCCATCGGTCATCAACATTGCAACGGTTAATAACGCAATGGTCACTGCCCAGAAGATTCTTAACCAGTTCGGTGCATCTTGATTGACGTCTTTGAGCTTATAGGTAAAGTTGCCCAACACCATAGCGCCAGAGTCTGCCGAAGTGACATAGAACAGTAGCCCTGTCACAAACACCACCACCGCCGTGACTGAGAACCAAGGATAGTTAGAAAACAGTTTATAGAAACCATGCTCAGGACTGGCCAGCGTTTCATAGACAAAGCCCAAGTTACCATGAATGGCTTCATACAAGGCACTGTTGCCCATGACGGAAATCCACGCCAAGGTAAACAAAAACGGAATAATCAACGTCCCCGTCACAAACTGGCGAATGGTCCGTCCTCTTGAAATACGCGCCAAGAACAAGCCCACAAATGGCGACCATGCAATCCACCACGCCCAGAAAAACAGCGTCCAGTCTTTGATCCACTGCTGACTGTGTTCATCTTGGTTATAGGCAAAACTGTCCAAGGTCATCGATGGGAACAAACTGATATAGTCACCGACGTTGAGCACCAAGGCATTGAGTAAGAACTTGGTATCGCCCAGAAATAAAATAAATAGCACCAAACCAATGGCAAAGAAGACGTTTAACTCAGACAGGAGCTTGAGGCCTTTGTCGACCCCAGTGGTGGCTGACACGATCGAAATCGCAACGGCCAAACCGACCAAGCCGATCTGCACCCCCATGCCCTCAGGCCAGCCCAAGAGTACGGTCAAACCATAGTTCAGTTGTACCACCCCAATCCCACAGGTGGTGGCGATACCAAAGATGGTGCCGATCACCGCAGCGATATCGACCACATCCCCGATCCAACCATTGATTTTCTCACCAAAAATCGGATACAAGGCGGAGCGAATCGTCAGCGGTAAATTATAACGATAGGCAAAGTAACCCAAGGCAATCCCCACCAAGGCATACATACACCAGCCCGTTAAACCATAGTGAAAGATGGTCCAGACAATGGCTTGCCGTGCCGCTTCAAGGGTTTGCCCCTCACCGACAGGCGGTTGCATATATTGCGTAATCGGTTCGAGCACCGAAAAGAACATCAAGTCGATGCCGATCCCGGCTGCGAACAGCATGGCCGACCAACTGAGTAAACTAAATTCGGGTTTGGAATGTTTGGGGCCGAGTTTGATCTCCCCATAGCGCGAACACGCAATAATCAGCACAAAAATAATATAGAGTGAAGCTGCCGCAAAATAATACCAACCGAGGGTCGAACTGACCCAATCTAAACTGACATCGAGTATTTCACCTGCTTGTTCAGTAAACAGCATGGTGAGAAAGGAAAATAATAAAATTAACCCTGCAGCTATGAAAAATACCGGCCGATTTAGTTGCTGTTCTGGTGGATCGCGATCAGACAATTTGAGTTGAGTCGGTTCATTTTGCATAAAATCCTCTAAGGTTCAAGGTGAACGTCGAAGCGAAAATCGACGTGTTAGCGCACACAGCATAATGCGTTGATGTACAACTATTGTTCTAAAAATGTCAAAACACTCAAGTTTTGCTCGCAAATCCCATTGCGTTTCAGCATTTTTTCAATCGGATCAGCATCCGATTGAGCGGTTTTTTAGGTTGCTGTTTTGTTGATCATATACCCCATTGATTGAACGTTCAATCAATAATGCGTATACTGATTTGAAAACGAATTGCTTATCAACGGCCGAAGTTAGATAATTTTGTGTTGTTTATTAAGATGATGGCGACTAAAACCATGACTAGATCACGCGTCAAACCCGAACACGTCAGACGTGAAGAAATTATCCAAGCCACCTATCAAGTGGTGCATGATGAGGGACTCACCAACATGACACTGGCCAAGATTGCCAAGCAAGCAGGCTTGTCCACCGGGATCGTCAGTCATTATTTTGGTGATAAACAAGGTTTGATCAATGCTTGTATGTTGGACATGCTGAATATATTGCGTCTCAAAACTGAGCAATATAAAACTGAATATAGCAACCAGCCTGTTGATCAAATCAAAGCCATCATCGATTCCAACTTCGATGTGACTCAGGTCAATCAAATTTCAATGCGTCTTTGGCTCGACTTCTGGTCCGCCAGTATGCATATGCCGCAATTGCATCGTTTACAAAAGATTAATGATCAACGTTTAAAATCAAATCTGCGCCATCATCTGCAGCAGTTATTGCCCAAAGCACAAGCCGAACTCGGTGCCAGTGGTTTGGCCGCCATCATCGATGGTCTATGGCTGCGCGGCAGTTTGATGGGACATTTGGCTGAAGGCTTTGATGCGCAGCATGCCCGTGAAGTGGCTTACCATTATTTAAATATGCTGATTCAACAGAAATCACCTGATCAGCCTTAAGCCTGTATTGATCCACTTGGATCAGCTCACAGATCACAGTCGGCATCCAAAGCAACAGCCAAGCGATCACCCCCTTTTAATATTTGCAGGAGTTTCAACATGCACCAAGTACCGAATTATTCGTTATATATACATGGGCAATATGTCGATGCAAGCAGTGGAAAAACCTTTGACAGCATCAACCCTGCAAATGGTGAGGTGTTGGCACAGGTGCAAATCGCCTCTGAACAAGACATCAATGCTGCGGTCAAAAGTGCACAGCAAGGCCAAAAAGTTTGGGCCAGCATGACCGCAATGGAGCGTTCACGCATCTTACGTCGCGCTGTAGATATTTTACGTGAACGTAATGATGAGTTGGCGCTACTCGAAACGCAGGATTCGGGTAAAGCCTTTTCAGAAACCTCGGTGGTGGATATCGTCACCGGCGCCGATGTGATCGAATACTATGCCGGCCTTGCCACCGCGATCCACGGCGAACAACTGCCACTTCGTGACAGCAGCTTCTTTTATACCCGCCGTGAACCTTTGGGCGTAGTGGCTGGGATTGGCGCATGGAACTATCCGATTCAAATCGCGATGTGGAAAGCAGCCCCTGCACTTGCCGCAGGTAATGCCATGATCTACAAACCAAGTGAATCGACCCCACTCTCGACTTATAAACTGGCGGAGATCTTGACCGAGGCGGGTCTTCCTGACGGCGTGTTTAACGTGGTACAAGGCCCAGGTGCTGAGGTGGGTCCATGGCTGACTGAACATCCAGATATCGCCAAAGTGACCTTTACGGGTGGTGTATCTAGCGGTAAAAAAGTCATGGCCAGTGCCGCAGGTTCAACCCTCAAAGACGTGACCATGGAACTCGGTGGCAAATCTCCTTTGATCATCTGTGAAGATGCCGATCTCGACAAAGCTGCAGACATCGCCATGATGGCCAACTTCTATAGTTCAGGCCAAGTCTGTACCAATGGCACACGCGTCTTTGTCCCAAGTGCGATGAAACACGACTTTGAGCAAGCCCTGCTGAAGCGCGTAAAAAATATTCGCATGGGTGATCCAACCGATCCTGCCACCAACTTCGGGCCGCTGAACAGCTTCCAACATATGCAAAATGTGTTGAACTACATCGAACTCGGCAAACAACAAGGTGCCACACTACTCTGTGGCGGTGCACGCGAACTCAGCGCTGACTTTGGCAAAGGCGCCTATGTACAGCCGACCATCTTCACCAACTGCCGCGATGACATGCGCATCGTCAAAGAAGAAATCTTCGGCCCTGTGATGAGCATCTTGAGCTATGACACTGAGCAAGAAGTAATTCAACGCGCCAACGACAGCATCTATGGCTTGGCGGCTGGTGTGGTATCGAATGATATCAATCGCGCCCATCGCATCATCCATCAGCTCGAAGCTGGAATTTGCTGGATCAATACTTGGGGCGAGTCCGCAGCTGAAATGCCGGTCGGTGGCTACAAACAATCTGGCGTTGGCCGTGAAAATGGTATGAGTACCTTGGCGCACTATACCCGGATCAAATCCGTACAAGTCGAAATGGGTGAGTACAGCTCGATTTTCTAATCTCTGTACTTCACATTGAGCTTTACTTTTTCTCATTTGAGTACTTCGAATCTTTGGATCGATATCCATCCGCCCGCGCGGACTGTCAGGCGACAGGCTGCGCATTCACATGCTTGATAAAAAAAGACAATGCGATAAGGAATACACGATGACTCATCAACAATACGATTATATTATTATTGGCGCGGGCTCAGCAGGCAACGT
>JASLIY010000205.1 GCA_030152675.1 Acinetobacter sp. | reverse complement strand
GCATGAAAGGCAAAATTCTTCAGCAGTCTATAAAAAATATGCGTGGTTGTTTGTTTTTTATTGCAAATATTTAAGAATGTTATAACATAACACAAAATTTATAATGAGCTTCGAGAGCATTATTATGCAACGCTTTAGTCATCATGTTTTAGCCCTGTCTATGTTATCGATCTGGTCCAGCACGAGTTGGGCCGAAGATCAAGCCGTTCAAGTCACGACACTGGCTCCGATCCAATTGAACGCCCAAGCTGCAAGCAAGCAAGTACCCGCACTTGCGACTTTACAACGTGAAAAACTACAACAAAGTGCAACCACATTAGGTGAGGTACTGCAATCTGAACCAGGTGTGGTGGCAAGTAATTTTGGTGCCGGATCAAGTCGACCAGTGATTCGCGGTCAAGAGGGTGCACGGGTCAAAGTCACAGAAAATGCCAGTGAAACCATGGATGTCTCTAGTCTTTCTCCCGATCATGTGATTACTGTTGATCCACAGCTGTCCGAGAAGATTGAGGTGATTCGTGGCCCAGCCACACTCTTGTATGGTGCGGGCTCCGTGGGTGGCTTGGTCAATGTGACGGATTCTAAAATTCCGACCCAGATGCCTGAGAAAGGTTATGAGGGACAGGCTGGAATCCGCTATAACACGGGCAATGACGAGAAAATGGCACATGCTGGCGTCACGGTTGGCTTAGGCGATCAAGTGGCGTTACGTGTTGAAGGCTTAAAGCGTGAAGCCAATAACTATATTGCACCGGGCTATCGTGTGATCGAAGAGCATGGTGATCACACGCATGAGATCAAATCGCGTCGCGTAGGCGACACGTTTGCTGAGTCTGAGCATGCCAATGTTGGGCTGTCTTGGATCGGTGAGCGCGGTTTTGCGGGTGTGTCTTATAGCAAACGTAAAGATCAGTATGGTTTGCCAGGGCATAGTCATGAGTATGAAAGCTGTCATACGCATGGTTTATCACTGCATTGTGAACCGCATGGGCATGACGATGAACAGGTCAGTGACGATCACGAGCATGGACATGGTGATGACCACGGTCATGGCGATGAGCACGATCACAACCATGGTGGACCTTGGATTGATTTGGTGTCTGAGCGCTACGACTTCCGTTCTGAATTGGATGACCCATTCAATGGCTTTAAAAAACTCAGCATGCAAGCCAGCTATACCAAATATCATCATGATGAAATTGAAGAAGATGCCGTAGCGACTCGCTTTGAGAGCAAAGCTTATGATGCGCGCGTGGCCTTAGATCACGATGCAGTTGCTGGTTGGGAAGGGACCTGGGGCGTTGCCGCAAGCCAACAAAAACTCGACCTGAGTGGTGAGGAAGCCATATTCGCGCCGAACAAAACTCAAAAATATAGCCTCTTTGCACTGGAGCAAAAAGACTGGAATGATCTGCGTTTTGAGTTAGGCAGCCGAATTGATTATCAAAAAATTGAGATTGAATCCAATCAGAAAAACTATGATGGCACTGCATTCTCTGCCTCAGCGGCAACGCACTGGGACTTTGCGCCGAACTACAGCTTGTCGATGACCGCCTCGCATCAACAACGTTTGCCTTTGGCACAAGAGTTGTATTCGGACGGCAAGCACTTTGCGACCAATACCTATGAAATTGGCAATGATCAATTGACCAAAGAGAAGTCCAACAATATTGAGTTAGGATTTAAATACGACAATGATCAATTCAGCTATGGCGTCAACCTATATCACAACTGGTTTGATGACTATATTTATGCGCAGACTTTAGATCGTTATCAAGATTTTCGTTTAATTCGCTATGAGCAAGATACAGCGAAATTCTATGGTGCTGAAGCTCAGATGGCCTATCAAATCAGTCCTCGCTACAAACTCGGTGTATTTGGCGATTATGTGCGTGGAAAAATTGACAATGACAATGCACCGCGTGTGCCGGCAGGTCGCTTAGGCAGCAAAGTGAATGCTCAGTTTGATGATCATTGGGCAGGTTCCGCAGAGTTTTATCATGTGTTTAAGCAAGATAAAGTCAATGCGCATGAATATCCAACGGCTGCTTACAACATGCTCAATCTTGGACTGTCTTATACTGGCCAATACCAAGCCGCACAAGAGTATCGCGTCTTCTTGAATGCCAATAATTTATTGGATGAAAAAGTCTATCAACATGCTTCATTCCAATCTCAGCTACCACAGATGGGACGTAACTTTATGATGGGCGTAGATGTGAAATTCTAATCGGATTTTGCATAGGGAAAAGGGATTTTTCACGAAATGTATATTGAAAAATAAGGAGATAACACCTAGGCTGATTTGATTGGAATAGGTTGTTATTTATGCGAGTTTTTCGAAATATTCATAAAAAATTAAATTGGTCTGGCCGACGTTACCTCAGCGTGATCGTCGGCTTTTTAGCGGTGGGCTATGTGGCGTCTGCCAGCTATCAGATGTATAAGCCCTTGCCACAAGGCTTGGATTATACCGGGCCGCTGCGGCATGCTCAGGTCGAATTTCTCGCGGATCAAAGCTATCTAGATACCCAAGGTCGACAACAGCTTGATCAACAAATTTTTGATCAGGTCTTCAAATTGATCGATGAGGCTCAGAGCACCATCGTCATTGATATGTTTTTATTTAACGCGGAGGTTGGCGAGTCCAAACTCAGCTATCGTCCATTGTCACAACAACTGACCGAAGCACTGATTCAGAAACGCAAAAATTATCCCAATACCGTCATCACTCTGATCACCGATCCGATTAACTCGGTGTATGGTGGCATTGCACCAGAGCAATATCATCAGCTTCGCCAAGCCGGCGTGGATGTGATCGAGACCAATCTTAGCCCGCTACGTGCCTCCAATCCATTGTGGTCAGGAGGATGGTATCTGTGCTGCCAAGACTTGGGCAACAATGCCACCAAAGGTTGGTTGCACAATCCATTTGGTCAGGAAAAAATTACCCTTCGCAGTTATCTAAATCTCCTGAACTTCAAAGCCAATCATCGTAAGACCATCACGGTAGATAGTGCTGAGGGATGGAAAACATTGGTGACGTCTGCGAATCCGCATGATGGCAGTTCGCGTCATTCCAATGTGGGGTTGTTGGTTGCAGGCCATACGGCGGTGGATATCTTAGGTACTGAGCGCAGTGTGGCGGATATGTCCGATGGTGATAGTCCGATGTTGGTGGTGGGACAGTTTGATGGGCCTGCCGATCAGCCCCAAGTTCAGGTGTTGACCGAAGCTGCAATTTATAAAGCCGTTCTCGCCTCGATTGAAAGCGCCACAGCCGGCCAGCACCTGGATTTGGACATGTTCTATTTATCCGAGCGTCAGATCATCAAGCAGTTGATTGCAGCACAAGCACGTGGGGTTGATGTGCGGGTGCTCCTTGATCCGAACAAAGACGCCTTTGGACGCCAAAAGAATGGGATTCCCAATCGCCAAGTGGCTTCAGAGCTCAATAAAGCAGGGGTGAAAGTACGTTGGTGTGATACCCAAGGCGAACAATGCCATAGCAAGATGATGATCAAATATGATGCACAGAACAGTGAAATGATTTTGGGCTCAGCCAATTTCACCGCGCGTAACTTGAAAAACTACAATCTAGAAACTGACTTACGTGTCATCGGTACTGCTCAGCAGCAAGTATTTACCGATGCCCGTGCCTTCTTTGATTCATCGTGGTCAAACTTAAATGGCCGTCAGATCAGTGTTGACTATGCACATTATGCCGATGAATCCATATGGAAATATTGGACTTATCGCTTGATGGAGTGGTCGGGCTTATCGACTTTTTAACTAATGATGTTGAAATAACGCCGCGAGATTCGCGGCGTTATGCGATGAACAGGAAAACTCGCTATTTAGCTGTTGGGCGGTAATATCTCATCCAAGGCTTTATCGGTCATTTTTTCCAGTTCTTTGAGATCAGTTTTGATTTTCCACTGTGATTCATCATCGACTGGATTGGGGAGGCGTGCTTCGAGCCAGTCACAGATAATATCTGGGCCAAAGTCTGGGTGGTTGCATTGGATCACCCAAGCCAAAAATTGCTGCGCTTCACCGTTCATATAGGGGGGTGGGGATACCGGGAAGAACTGAGTCGGTAAGCGTTCATTGGTGGAGAGATAATTCAACACATGACCGAGTTCTTGTACGGTTTGCCAAGCCAGTGCATGCGTGGTGTCGATTTGGAATTTAAACCACCATGCATGTGCGCCATCCGAGCCATAAGAATCAATGCGTGATGCTTGAATGCTGGGAACTTTTGAAAAAAACTGATGCAGACGATCAAAACTCAATTCAGACACTAGGATGCTCTCAAATGCGGATAGGGCC
>JASLIY010000200.1 GCA_030152675.1 Acinetobacter sp. | reverse complement strand
TTGGCAGAGATCGAGAGCAGTCTGTCGAGTCAGATGGATCAGGCATTGCCGACCGGACAGATCACGGTCAGTCAGATCGGTCAGTTAAGACCGCTGCCTTATCAGCTGGTCGTGATGTTGAACTTGGATGGCGGTAAGTTTCCCAATCGAAGTGCTCATGTTCCTTTTGATTTGATGCAACTGCTCAGACCGCAATTGGGCGATCGTTCACGCCTTGATGATGATCAGGGGGCGTTTTTGGATGCCTTATTATTGGCGCAACAACAACTGTGGCTGTTCTATAACGGTTTTGATGTCAGTGATGGCGAAGCACGTGAACCCTCAAGTGTACTGCAAGAGTTGATCAAGCATCTGGGCTTTATTAGCGCGCCAGTTGCTGAGACTGAGCTGGCGCAAGCAGCAAACAAAAACGGTGCACTGGCTGCCGAGGCCTTATTGACCTTTGAGCAGATCGAAGTGGCGGCACCGATTCAGCCTTTATTCCATTTTCATCCTTTACAGCCTTTCGACCCTGTGGGCTTTGAGACTGAGCCCAATCGACGTTATCAAGATCAGTGGTTTCATGTTGCGGGACTCTTGCAGCAGCGTGATGCTCAGGCCAAACGTCCGGCATGGGTCAACGCTGACTATACCCGTGAACTTTCGGATTTACTGGTGCTAGATGGCGGACAGTGGATTCAGGATCTGATCTTTCCAACCCGGATTTATCTTAAAACCTTGGGTGTGGAAAATTTAAGAGCCGAAGACCTGCCCGAGATCGATGCGCCCTTGGTGCTAGACGGATTGGGGCGTTATGCCATTCGCGACTTTCTACAACAACAGGTCCAGCAACCAGCCGATCCGAACGCGCCGCTCGAGGCTGATCCAGCGCTGTTACAACATCAGTTGCCTGTGGGCAAGGTCAGTCATAGTGCATGGCAAGTGAGCTTGCATGAGCAAATGCATTTACAACAACGTCTACATCACTATGCGCCCGAAGTCACGCGCACCACGCAACGCCAGTGGCGACTGCCTGCTGAGCTGAACGCTGTATTGGCGAGCTCATCGCACACCGATCCACAAGCGCCACCTGTTATTCCGCAGGTGGTGATCAACGTTAGCATGCCTGCGGATCCGAACGCAGATTGGATCAGTTTGGATGCCTCCAGTGCGCGAGCCAAACGCCGTGGCAAGGTCTGGCTGGAATATCTGTTGTGGTTGGCGAGCAGTCGTTTGAGTGATGAACAGGCCAGTCAGCGTCGTCGCATTGCAGTTTTTAGTGACCAGACCTTGATCTGTACGGGGGTGAGCACAACACAGGCGCAAGCCTATTTGAGCAAATGGTTGCAAGCCTATGCCCACGCGCAAAAGCAGCCCTTGGTCTTGCCTGCAGCCTTGTTGTTACAACTGGCTGAAAAAGGCAAAACCCTGAATTGGTCTGAAGATGAGTTTGGTCAGATGTCCTTACTTAACTTTGACGACTTGGCCAAAGCTTGGCATGCCGATGCAGCACGCTTTATGACCGGATTGGCGATTACAGAAAATGAAGCCACTCAATACCACCATGACTGGGCTTTTTTGCTGCAAGAACAAGATGCCACGGCATTGCTCAAGCATGCTTGTGAGCAATATGGCTATGCCTTGTATCAACCGATTTATCAGTATCAATATGTGGCAGAGGAATAACACATGAACACCCAAACCGTGCCCGTGTCTCATCAGCCGATTGTTGATATGCAGTTTTCAGGCTTGCATTGGATCGAAGCCTCTGCAGGAACAGGCAAGACCTATACCTTGTCCAGTTTGATGGTGCGGATCTTTTTAGAGAAATATCTTCCCAATCAAGTCATCGCCACCACCTTTACCCGTAAAGCTGCCGCAGAACTCAAGACCCGAATCCGTGCTCGCTTGATCGATACTTTACGTTATCTCGAGGACTGCCGCACATTGACCGAGCCTCAGGTCTTGGCCAAAGCTGAACAGGAAGGAGATCCCTTATTCACTAAGGTTCTACACGGTTTTTCCAGTCAAATCGACTATGCCTGTGAACGGCTCAAGTTGGTGATCGATCAACTCGACGAGCTGTTTGTGGGAACTTTGGACAGCTTTAGCCAAAAACTGCTGCGCGAGTTTGCCTTTGAAAGTGGCAAGATCGAACGCGCAGAAATCACCGATGATGCCAAACGCTATACCCAGCAATTGATTCACGATGTGTTGCGCGCATGGATTCAGCAGCAACCGCAAGCCATCATTGACTATCTGCTACTGAACAAGAAGCTTAAATCTGCGCAAGCCTATGTCGATATCGTGGAAAATAGTTTGAACTTTGCTTCGGCGCAGTTTCAAGCCATCCCTGAGCCGAAGATTAATTTGGCTGAGTTCGAACAGCACTTGCAGCGCTTTAATACGCTGGACTTGAGCCAAGTGCAGACTTTGTCTGAGTATTATTTGCCAGAGGGGCAGTACTTTAAGCTGGTGGCTAAAAAGTGGCGTGATGATTTGAAGATGCAGCGCCTGCTCACAGAGGGCTTGCCAGAGTGGAGCGCAGCGATACAACAGCAAGGCGCCTATGCCTTGTTTGCACCGCAGTATGCAAGCACGCTCAAACTGCTGACCGATCTCTGTACCAAGAAAGTCATGAACAAATGTCCAGAGGATGTATTACAAGGCTTTGAACAGCATGTGGTGATTGCTGCATTGAGACAGTTCTTTGAGCAGTTGGATACGCTGTACCAAAACCTAGATACGCTGGACAGTTATTTAAAATACTATTTGGCGCATGAGGTCAAACAACGCCTGCCACAAGTCTTACAACAAAAGGGCGAGACGACTTTTGCTCAGCAAATCCGTACTTTGGCAGAGGCGCTTGAGGGCGAGCAGGGACAACGTTTTGCCAGCAGTGTGCATGCCAAATTTCCACTGATCTTGGTGGATGAGTTTCAGGACACCAACCAAGACCAAGACGATATGTTGGCGCGGATCTGGCGTTATCCTGCGCGGGTCAAGCAAGGCTGCATGATCATGGTCGGCGATCGGAAACAGGCGATTTATGGTTTCCGTGGCGGTGACATGCTGACTTTCTTAAAGGCCCATCAGGATGTGTTTGGGTTGCAAGGGCGAAGTTATCATTTGATCCATAACCATCGTTCGGTACGCCCCTTGGTCGAGGTGGTGGATGCCTTGTTCCAATGTCAGCCAGACTTTGGCGAACAGGTCAGTTATACCCCGGTGCAGGCGGGGAGTCGTCCACATCCGGACTTGATTGATGCCGGAGAAATCAACCCGATCCCGCTGCGTTGGTTGTTGCTCGAAGATAAAAAACTTGAGGCTGAGCAGGTGGCATGGAAGATTCGCGATCTGCTCAATCAAAGTCAGCGCGGCGAACTGTATTTTGCTGAAAAAACAGGACAACGTGCGCTGGATGTGAATGATATTGCGGTGTTGTCGAAAAATCACCATGGTCTAGATCAAGTCCAGTCTGCACTGAACTTTTTGGGCATCCACGTCAATCGACCGTCGAAAAAGAGTGTCTTTGAACATGCCCTGGCACGTGATGTCGGTGCGGTTCTGGCGGCGATTATGCATCCCTATCAGGAGGGCAAGGTCAAACGTGCGCTACTGAGTCGCTTGATGGGCTTCAATGTGCAGCAGTTGATGCAGATTGAACAACAGGCTGATGGGCTGAGTGATTATATTGAGCAGTTTGATCTGATCCGTGAGAAATGGTTTAAGCTCGGGTTTTTACCGGCATGGCAGTATTTTTTACAGCAGTTTCGGGTCTGGACCACCTTGGTACAGCAACCGAGCCGTGACAATGAACGGGTGGTGGTCAATCTGCGCCATCTCAGTGAATTGCTGAGCCAACACAGTGATGACCTGCAAGGCGTGCATACGCTTTATCACTGGTATCTCAAACAGCTGAATGCCCCGATGCAGCGAGAATGGGAATTAGAGCGCAAACTCAGCAATGATGCGGGGGTGCAATTGATGACCATCCATCAGTCCAAAGGCTTAGAGTTTAAAGTGGTGTTCCTGCTCGGTGCAGACAATGACTTTCGGGAAATGAATAAAACGCTGAACTTCTCAACCGTTGAAAAGTTAAATCCGCAGACCGGCAAGCTGGAACAGCAGCGGGTGATGGCGGTGAATGATAAGAATACACTCAATCCAGATGACATTCAGCAGCACGATGCGCGCGCCGTGGCTGAGCAGCATCGACTCTGGTATGTTGCGCTGACCCGTGCCAGTTATCGGGTCTATGCCATGATGCAGGATGTTGAAGGCAAGTCCAGCACGGGCTTGGCATTTTGGCGTGGACATGGCGAGGCGGCATTTACCCATCCTGGGAGTGCGATGGAAGATGTATTGCTTGAGCGACCGCAGCAGTTGCTGCCGCCACAGCAACAGCAGTTGCCGCAGTTGCATGCACTGACATTTCCACAGATGCGTTTTTATGCGCGTGGCAAAACCAGTTTTAGTTATTTGGCGCAGCATCTGAGTCGTCGACAGATTCAAGATGCCTTGACCTTGGCTGAGCCGAATATCGGCGCTGCTGAGGATGAAGGACAGTCACCGCAGTCGTTGACCGCATCATCGGTTGGGTTGGCGCTGAGTGCTGAACCTGATTTAAATCCAGCAGCAAACATCAGTTGGATTCAAGCCAATTTCCCGATGGGCACCCATGCGGGTAATTTCTTGCATGAGATTTTTGAGCAGATTGATTTTCAGGATGACCGCCAATGGGCACTGGAACTACATCGCCGTTTTAAAAATGATTACAAGCACCTGTGGACAGAACTGCTAGAGAAATTCCATACCGCTTTCCCAGATCAAATCGATAGCGCTGAAACTGAGTTGATGGCGTGGTTGCAAGCATGGCTAGCAGAGGTGTTGCAAACGCCACTGCATGCCGAGTTTCGATTGCAACAGTTAGAGCCGGCGGCTTATCTGGCTGAGTTTCCTTTCTATTTGGCCTTGGCCGATCACGTCTTTCCCGTGCATCGCATCCAACACCTGTTTGCCGAAATCGGGGTGAACATGCCTGAGTTTAATGCGGCCCATGCCGCACGTTATCTCAATGGTTCGATTGACTTGGTTTACTATGCCGATGGGCGTTATCACATCGCGGATTATAAAAGTAACTTTCTCGGGACGCGACAGCAGGACTATCAGTCGGAAGCGATCCAAGACAGCATGCGTTATGCCAGTTATTGGCTCCAAGCCGCATTGTATCTGGTGGCCTTGCACCGTTATCTGAAATTGCAGTTGCAAGACTATCAGATCGAACGTGATCTGGGTGGGGCAAGCTACCTTTATTTACGTGGTATGAACGGTGAGCCGGCGCAAGGTTATTATCATTGGCGCCCCTCAGTCGATTTCATCCTAAGACTTGATGCAATATTGGGCTATTTTGCTGAGGATAAACTCAACGATATTGCGGGATAAATTTAGATAAAATCTTGTTAAACAGTATTTTATGTTGTGGATATATTTGTTGAAAACTCTGTAGATAACTCTGAGGATAACTGTGTGGAAAATAAACAAGTGCATGATGCCCAAAGCCCTGATTGGATTAGGGTTTGGAGCCAATATCTGATCGAGCAATTGCAGTTGTGGACAAATACTGATCAGCAACATGAGGATGCATTACACTTAATTGAGCAGGTATTAATGGCCAGCACATCAGGTGAAAGTTGTATTCAAGTGGGACAGCACGCAGTTGAATCCTTGGGGAAACTTGTTATTGATCAAACAGTTCGATCTGATGGGGTGCAGGGCACAGATCAGGTTGCGCCTTTGGTTTATGATGATCAGGCTTTATTTCTTTATCGTTATTGGCAGTTGGAACAGCGCTTGGCACAACAGGTGCGCCGAATCCAAGCGCAACAGGTAACGCCTGTCGCGACCGCTGCCTTTGAGCAGCTCTTGTCTGATACACACCAGAAAAGTGCTTTAAACATGGTGGCGCAACAGGCCTTGAGTATTATTACGGGGGGACCAGGGACGGGCAAGACCTATACTTTGGCGCGGATTATCGCAGTCCTCAATCACAGTATAAAAGGTTTACGCATTGCCATGGCTGCGCCGACCGGTAAGGCCGCGCAGCGTATGAAAGAGGCGCTACAACATGCCTTTGCTGATGAAAAGCTAGAACAGATGCAGTTGATGGATGCCAATCTGCGTCAACAAGAAACCATGACCTTACATCGTTTGCTCGGTTTGGGGCAGCAGGGCCAGCCACGTTTTAATCTCAAACATCCCTTACCTTATGACGTGATTGTGGTCGATGAGGCTTCAATGCTGGATCTACAATTGGCGACGCAATTGTTTGAAGCTGTCCCTGCACAGTGTCGTTTAATCTTGTTAGGAGATGCGCAGCAATTGGCATCGGTTGATGTCGGCGATGTGTTGGCCGATCTGCAACGTGCGGAGCTCTTGCAGTCCAATCGAGTCCAGCTCATCACCAGTCACCGTTTTAAAGCGGGTGCCTTGATCGGTAAGATGGCGAAGTTTATTCAATCGATCTGTGTGGATGCTGAGGTTGATGCGATGGCCTTACGTGAGCGCTTCGCACAGGAGATCGTGCCACCGACGCTGTTGCAGCCGATCAAACTCAGCAATGAGATGGAAGATGTGATCCAGTTTGAATATTTTCCAGAGGCGATTCGCCCCAGTGAGCTCAGCATCGGTTATGAAAAACTCAGTTGGGGCTATACGGCTTATTTTGAACAATTACAGCAATATATGCAGGCCATGCACAGTCACAGTGATGATACTGAGGCGATACTAGAAAATTTGGTTCAGGCCTTTGATCTGTATCGTATTTTGACACCAATTCGTTTTGGTGATTTGGGCTTAAGCGCATTGAA
>JASLIY010000135.1 GCA_030152675.1 Acinetobacter sp. | reverse complement strand
TTGATCAAAGCGAAAAAAGCTTAAAGCAACACATATTGGAGTCATACATGTCGACCGAAGTAAAAATTTATTCTACAAACTCATGCCCTTACTGTGTTCGCGCTAAACAGTTGTTGGAACGTAAAGGCATTGCTTATACCGAAATCAATTTATCGACTGAAGCGGCTGAAGTTCGCATGGAACTGATGCAAAAAACCAATCACCGCACAGTGCCACAAATTTTTATTGGTGATGAATTCATCGGCGGTTTTGATCAACTGTATGCCCTCGATCGTGAAGGCAAGTTAGATCAATTAGTTTAATTTTTATTTTTTTCATATTAAGGAAATAGACAATGAGTGAAGAACAACAAGCTCAACCACAACTCGCGTTAGAACGTATTTATACCAAAGACTTATCTTTTGAAGTTCCTGGGGCAAGCGTATTTACCAAAGAATGGCAGCCTGAGCTCAACATCAACCTGTCTTCTTCAGCTGAAAAAATTGATGACACTCATTTTGAAGTGGCATTAAAAGTGGTGGTTCAAGCCAACAACGCTGGCGAAACTGCATTTATCGTGGATGCCACCCAAGCTGGTATTTTCTTGGTTGACGGAATCGAAGAAGACCGTCTTCCGTACATCTTGGGCGCTTATGCACCGAACATTTTGTTCCCATTTTTACGTGAAGCAGTCAATGATCTTGTGACCAAAGGTAGCTTCCCGCAATTGCTTCTCACACCAATTAACTTTGATGCTGAGTTCGAAGCCAATATGCAACGTGTTCAAGAAGCTGCTGCTGAAGGCCAAGCCTAAGTACAGTACGCACAGTATCTGATGCTGTGACACAAAAAAGGACTGAATGATTTCAGTCCTTTTTTGATGCCTCAACTTTTATCTCAAGCCGCTCTTATTGTCGTTTTAAATTTCTTGTTTTAGCGCTGCCCGATCTCCATCTTGCGAAAGGTCAGATTGATCCGCGGCGTCTGCACGCGTTTTGTTGGCGGCAGTCGATGTAGCCAATGGCTTTGGGTCGTCCCCGTCATGATCAACACACTGCCAGCGGCCAAAGTCAGCTCGATCTTGTCCTTACTTTGCTTATGCTTAAATGCAAATCGCCGTTCAGCTCCTAGACTCAGCGATGCAATTGCAGCATATTTGCATAGCTCTCGCTCCGCATCACTGTGCCAAGCCATGCCCTCCTCACCGCTATGGTAAAGATTGAGCAAGCAGGCATTAAATGACTCACCGCTGACACACTCGACCCAAGCCTTGAGCTGCAACAGTTCAGGCGTCCACGGCAATGCGGTCTTGCTGCTATTTGAATAAGTATATGAAAATGCCTGATCGCCATACCATGCCACTTTACGCTTGGTGGTGATCTGACGACCAAAGATCACAGCTTGATCCGCTTGCCAGGCGATCTGGCGCAGCAATGCATTGAAATATAACCGTGCGGTATCCGCGTCCATGATCGGCCCGTAATAATACACCTCACCATCACAGGGCAACAGATTGCGCCTCGGATCAGCAGCGCGGTCTGCGTCTGCGATACTGGGCATGGCTTCTATGCCTGTGTGTATTTCGATACTTGGGTCCAGGTCTTGATCTCGAGCTTGCTCGCGATCAAAAAGATCAGGATGTCGCATCTTCTGCCCACCGATGTTCAGCATCACCATCACGCTGTGCGGCCTCCCATGCCAGCATGATTTTTTTACGCTGCGCTGACCAACGATAACCGCCGATTTGCCCTGTGGCTTGGATCACGCGATGACAAGGAATCAAAAATGCCACCGGATTGTGACCAATCGCAGTCCCTACCGCGCGCGATGCTGTCGGTTGACCGATCGACTGTGCCAGCTGCCCATAACTTGACACTTGCCCCTGCGGAATCGTCAATAAGCTGCGCCAAACTTTGAGCTGAAAGGCTGTGCCCTTGAGATGTAGTTTGATCTTGGCGATCGGGTCTGCCTCGTGATTGAAGATCGCCAAAGCACTCTGCTGCATCGCATCTGCTTGTTCAATCAGGATTGCCTGCGGAAAAGCCTGCTGTAATTGTTGGCGTGCATTGTCTTGATCCGCCTCAAAACTCAGAAAACAAATCCCTTTGGTGGTTGAGGCCACGATGACAGAACCAAATAAAGTCTCTGTACACTGATAATGAATACGCAGTCCCAAGCCCCCCTGTTTATATTCCGCTGGGGTCATGCCTTCGATCTGCACAAACAAATCATGTAGGCGACTGCTGCTCGACAAGCCTGTTTCGATACTGCTTTGCATGATGCTGAGATCCTGCTGTTTGAGCAAGGATTTGGCATATTCTAGACTGAGATACTGCAGGAATTTTTTCGGACTGGTGCCGGCCCATTGGCTAAACACACGTTGAAAATGGCTTGGACTCATATGCACATGCGCCGCGACTTGCTGCAAACTGGGCTGCTGTTGGAAGTTGTGTTGTAAGTATTCGATCGCGGCTGCGATGCGTGCATAGTGCGCTGAGCGCGTGAGCTCTGTGTTCATATTCAACGCCTCAAATGATGCTTAGGCTGAATAGATTAGCAACTGTATAGGCGATTGAACATCCGAATCTTGCGTGTTTAGAGACAGGTGAAGAAAATCAAATAATCGCTCCACCCGACACGGGATGGAGCGAGTCTATGATCCAATGACGGTGACGCAGCTCATTTCGCTGATGAGAGGCTGGATTCCAGAGATAAGTGATAAACTCAAATAATTCAAATATATCGTTTAATAACATTAATGAGGCCTGATATGAAAAGAACATTATTATTACTCTCCTCTTTGGCTTTGGTGGGCTGTGGAGCACTCGACGTGAATGGCAAATGTTATTACGCGGAAGTACCAAGCCAGTATTTAATGAACAATCAAGGTCAAGCGCTGATTGATCCAAATACACAGCAAAAAATCAT
Organism: Acinetobacter sp.; assembly: GCA_030152675.1. Lineage (GTDB taxonomy): Bacteria > Pseudomonadota > Gammaproteobacteria > Pseudomonadales > Moraxellaceae > Acinetobacter. The sequence continues at coordinate 4,184 of JASLIY010000135.1, read as the reverse complement.
CAACCCTCATTATCAGCAATACATACAATGCCACGGCGCACCTCAAACAACTGAAGCCAACCTTGGCAGCATCAAAGACCATCTAAAAAGTAGCTATCAGGTAAATCAAAAGCCTTATACATTGGCTGGGCAATGAAATATCAAACCCGGCGGTGGATATATTGAAAGCGTATTTACGACAGCCGACAATAACAGCATCATCAAACAAGAAATTATTTTCTACACCGACAAACAACCATTTGCAGAAAGATTTTTAAAAGACATCAACCGTACAGAAGGTCACTTTGAACAAAAGACCGCCGATGCGATCCACTACATCATCGGCAAGAACAACCATGAGCAATATGTGATTTATATCGTCAAATACTTAGATCCAACGGATATATCGATTGTGCAATATATTGCTAAACAGCCCATTGAAACAAAACAAATCGGACAACTCGTCAAAGACTTAAATCGAATTTGAAACGGTCATGAATAATCGCTCCACCCGACACGGGATGGAACGAGAACGTAATTTTTTAGTTCAATCACAATGCCGGATTTACTGATCCTGCTCTGCGTCTTCGACTTTCTTGACACGTACGGGCTTGAGTTTTTTCACACGCGCATCATGGATGGCTTCGACCAATTGCTGGGCGATATCCTGTTTAGAGGCTTTTTCAAGATCACGTTTTTCAAGCTGATATTTCTGTGCAAAGAATACAGTCATGGCATTTTGATCAGAGGCAAAGCCAATGTCAGGACGCGAAACATCATTGCAGGCAATCATATCCAGCTTTTTCGACACTAACTTGCCAGCTGCGTATTCTTCGATATTGCGCGTTTCTGCTGCAAAGCCGACCATAAATGGACGCTGCTGTTGCTGAGCAATGGTCGCGACAATATCTGGGTTTTTCACCAAAGAAACATTCAGCTCATCACCGGCTTTCTTGATCTTATGTTCGGCAACTTCGGCGACACGATAGTCTGCAACCGCAGCCGTGGCGATGAAAATATCGCATCCCTGTTCGAGTTGCTGCAAACTTTCATCTAGCATTTGCCGTGCTGAACTGACATTTACCCGAGCCACACCATTCGGCGTATCTAAACTCACTGGCCCCGCCAGTAAAGTCACTTCCGCGCCCGCAGCATAACAAGCCGCGGCAATGGCAAAGCCCATCTTGCCGGTACTGTGGTTGGAAATATAACGTACTGGATCAATCGCTTCGCGCGTCGGCCCAGCCGTCACCACCACACGTTGCCCCGCGAGTAAGCCAAACTTCTCGGCAATGGCACGCTGCGCTTGATGAAAATATTGCATGACCTGTAACGCAATTTGTTCAGGTTCAGGCATACGTCCTAAGCCCACATCACCACAGGCTTGCGCGCCTGCATCTGGCATCAAGACATGTACACCGTCTTCAACCAAGGTGTTCAGATTACGTTGTGTGGCTTTGGCCGCCCACATCTGCTGATTCATCGCAGGTGCAAGCCAGACCGGTGCTTTGGTGGCGAGATATAAGGTACTGAGTAAATCATCCGCCATCCCCGCAGCAAATTTGGCAATGCTGTCACAGGTCGCAGGTGCAACCAAGATCAGATCAGCCCAACGTGCCAATTCGATATGCCCCATGCCGGCTTCGGCTTCGGGATCTAGCAGTTCAGTATGTACCGGATGACCAGACAAAGCCTGAAAAGTTAAAGGGGTAATAAATGCTTGTGCACCATGGGTCATGACCACACGCACGTCGAAACCGTAGTCTTTTAAACGGCGGACGATAATGGCACTTTTATAGGCGGCAATGCCCCCTGTTACAGCAAGAATGATATTTTTAGTCGAAATCACACTAAGGTCAAAGCTCACAAGCCGGTCACCTATCTGTTGCAGTGGCGCTCACAATAGCATTAAACATTCTGAGTCCCAAGTGATTCTCTGCCAATATTTAGTCGACAACATGACCTTGTTCACGCCACAGCACATGATCTCGCCCTTGACCATCACCCCAAAAAATATTGAATATTTCAAATACTTACAATAGAGATCATGGATATTCAAACCGCGCACCCTCTTTCGCCTCATCCGCGCAAAACCAGACAGGCGTAGGCGTTCCCCAGAATAACGCCGCAGTCATGGCTGCGCGAAGACGCTCAATACCAATGATTGCTTGCCCAAACCCTCGGCGCGATGTCACCGGACACATATTGACAAGCAACATGGAACTAGAGAAGATCATCAGCAAAAATTAATGACTCAATTCACATGATTGTTCGTGAACAAAATGACACGCTCAAAGCATTATTTTCTTGGCGTGGCACCATTCTTCCCAAGGTATTGCCACCGCTTGGTGTCGTGATGTTGATCTCAGCAATCGTGGGCGGGATTGAATACACCAATATTTATCGTTTTCCAGAACTTCCATTGGTGGGCTTTACCCTGATTGGCGTTGTGCTGTCGATCTTTTTAGGGTTTAAAAATACCGCCTGTTATGACCGTTGGTGGGAAGCACGTAAGCTTTGGGGCATGCTGATCGCCAATGCGCGCCACTTCGATCGTGACTGCCGTATCTTGCCACAAGGGCGACGGGAACGGATCATTCAACATGTGATCGTCTTCGCCAACGTATTACGCGATCGTTTGCGCCATCAAACCGCCAGCCCAGATGCCTTGATGCAAACCAGTGGCATGAGCCAACAAGCACTTGCGCAACTATATAAACAACATAATGCACCGCAATACACTTTGAGCCTGATCCAATGGGAACTGATGCAGGCGCTTAAAGAAGGTGAAATTTCAGATATTATTTATACCCAAATGAATCAATACGTTTCTGAGTTAAGTTTGGTTCAGACGGGTTGTGACCGCATCGCCACCACGCCGCTGCCGTTTGCCTATTCTGTTCTGCTCAATCGCACGGTGTATTTCTTTTGTGTGATGCTGCCGTTTAGCTTGGGTTCATTGCTTGGCTTGGCCACGCCATTATTGGTGGGAATCTTGGCCTATACCTTTTTAGGTTTAGATGCGCTGAGTAGTGAAATCGAAGAACCCTTTGGCACGCAAAGTAATGACCTCCCTCTCGATGCCTTGGTCAGAACCATTGAAATTGAACTGCTTGGCACCCTCGGCAAACCGACCCCACCTCCAATTCAAGCGCAGGACAGCAACCTTCTGTAGCTCCTCACCCTAGCCCTCTCCTCAAAGCGGAGAAAGTTAAGGAGGCCCTCTCTTCATCTAGGAAAGGGTTGGGTGAGGTTAAAAGCTCTCCCAGACCCCGACTTGCCCGGGCTTAACTTCAGGGATTTGGCCGAGTTTGATCCACGGCATATAGTCGCCATGAAAGTCGCTGCCCACAGAAACTTTAAGACCCTGCTGCGCGATCATACGATCGACCATTTGCCGAGTAGACAGCGGTTCACTGCGTGCAGGTAACTCCACCGCATCACCGCCACTCTGCGCAAAGATCTCGATCAGGAAACGTATATTGGTGGCCGATAAACCATAGCGGGTTGGATGTGCCAAGACCGCAACCCCTTGACTGGCGTGGATCACCTCAATGGTTTCTGCAAGCGTCGGGCCATCAAATTTGACGTAGGCTTTTTTACCTTCTTTGAGGTATTGATCAAATGCCTGTTGGGTGCGGTTGACCACACCCTGTTGTTGCAAAGTTTTGGCGATATGACTGCGGGTAATCCGATCAGGATGCCCCTCAACTTGGGCCAGTACATCAGGATAAATATCTTTCCCGATACAATTTAACAATAAATCACAAATCTGCTTGGCGCGCTCAGCGCGTATCTGCTGCTGTTGGATCAGTAAGGCCTGCAAGGGTGCAGGTTGTTGCATATTCAGCGCAACGATATGCAGCGCATAGCTTTTACGGGTAGATGGACGTGACCATTGACTAGAGATTTCAACCCCGGGAATCAAACGAATGCCATGTTGATCTGCAATCACTTGAGCACGATCTAAGCCATCCATCGTGTCGTGATCGGTCAATGCAAAGGTATGTATGCCCTTTTCGGCAGCAGCATGCAGCAACATTTCAGGGCTATAACTCCCATCTGAAATATTACTATGCGTATGTAAATCGACACCAATCATGGATTGTATTATGCTACCCCATCACTTTTCTGACTGTAATGTAGCATGAAAGCGCTGTTCGATTATCTACCGATTATTATTTTCTTCTATTTCTATAAAACCA
>JASLIY010000013.1 GCA_030152675.1 Acinetobacter sp. | reverse complement strand
TCAAACAGTTGTTGTTCTTTGCGTTTATGTTCAACTGAGAAACGGATCATCAGCACCAAGATCGCAGCGACCAGCACCAAGCCCCCGAGCACCAGCAAGCTGCTTTGAATATCCAGCATGCCTTTAAGTAAAAACCCCGCCGCAACCGCACCAACATTGCCGCCCGCCCCGATGATGCCGGCCACACCGCCCAGCGCATCACGATCAATAAAGGGCACCAAGGCATAGGTGGCGCCACAGGCCATGTGAGTAAATAAGGCAAAGATCGTCATCGACAAAATCGCCCACAACGGCGTCTGCATACTCGAAAACAGCATCAGAAAGCCGCCCTCTAGCAAGATCATCACAAACAAGACTTTGGTGCGTCCATCTAGGCCTTTGCTCAAAGCCACTTTGTCTGAAATGATGCCGCCCAATGCACGGGCAAATAAGGCCAAGAGACCAAAAATCCCTGCGGCAAGGCCAGCTTGTTTGAGGCCAAAGCCAAATTCTTGTACGTAATACAGCGCGACGATGTTGTGAATAAAGATTTCAATTCCAAAGCATGCGGCATAGGCTGCAAATAAAATCCAAACCCGATAATTACGTGCGGCATGCAACAGAATCGCCAGACCGCCTTTTTTATCACTGCCAACAGCCATGCCCTGAGCACGCAGTTGTGCAAAGTTACCTTGTGGAGCATCTTGGGTGTATTTCCAATACAGATAGCCCACGATCAGCATCATCACTCCCGGCACGATCAGGGCAATACGCCAGCCCAAGGCCTGCTCCACGCCGAACATCACCAAGGCAGAAAGTAGCAATGGCATCAAGGCTTGAGTGGCGCCACCACCGGCATTGCCCCAGCCTGCGGAAGCTGCATTGGCCGTGCCGACCACATTCGGGGCGAACATAATACTGGTGTGATATTGGGTGATCACAAAACTGGCACCAATCGCACCGATCAGGAGTCGAAAAAATAGAAATGATTCATAACTATTGGCACTGGCCACACCAAAGACAGGAAGACTGCCCAGCAACAGCAATGCGGTATAGGTTTTCCGTGGGCCGTATTTATCGCATAAGGGACCGACGATTAAGCGCACCAAAATGGTGATCGCCACGGCCGCGATATTGATATTGGCGATTTGATCTTTGCTGAGATGAAATTCACCCGCGATCACTGGCATCAGTGGTGCGCAGGCAAACCAAGCAAAGAAACAGACAAAGAAGGCCAGCCAGCTCATGTGAAAGGCACGCATGGCGGCGGATTGAAAACTAAAGAGCTGAATTTTAGTTGCTTTTTGTGTATCGCAAGGTGCGCTTTGACCTGCGATGCTTTGCGTTGTACTTGGACGGTCTAAATGGGATGACATGGCCATCTTCCTCCTGAACTGAACGTAGCGGTACCCCAATGCGCTCAGTGCTTATTGCAAAAATGCAAACACAAAGTGCATTACAGTGCGATCAGAACGGACGTCGTTGGCCGTGTGCATCGGTATTGATCGAGTCGACATTGACTCGGGAGAGAAGTAGCAGGAACTGTGCCAAGCAAATTGTAAGCGTCAGCAGATCCGACCAAAGCATGGCATTCGATTTGCTATACTCGAGCGCATAATAAAATTCAAATTTATCGATTCACCCAATGACAAAATTAAAAATAGCCTTGATCGATGATGACATGCAACGCGCCGAAATCATCAAAACCCGTCTGCAACAACACGGCTACAGCGTGGTGGCCTGTCTGGCGATTGCGGATTTGGATCTTTTTGCGCTACAGCAGTTACATGCCGATATTATTTTGTTGGATATGCAGCATCCACAGCGCGATATCATCGAAAGCTGTGTGCGCCAATTTGATTTACCCACGGTGTTATTCACCAAAAACAGCCACAAAGACACCATTAAAAATGCCATCGATGCCGGTGTCACCGCCTATATCGTCGATGGTATTGATCCGAGCAAGTTGGACAGCATTTTAGCGATTTCAATTGAACAATATAAAAAGCATCAGCAGCTGGTTCAGGATTTATTGGACACCAAAAATAAATTGGCGGATCGCAAAGATATTGAAAAAGCCAAAGCCTTACTGATGCAACTCCATCATTTCACTGAACAACAAGCCTTTGCTCTGCTCCGTAAAAATGCCATGAGTCATCGCATCACTTTGGGTGAGATGGCACGGCGCTTTATCGATGCCCAGCAACTGCTCCACCCCACCTCGAAGGACTGAGCGATGCAGCAACGAGAACATTCCCAAGCCCCAGCGCAGAACGGCCAATCCAAGTGCCCATCCCCCAAGCATACGGGCGTTGAGAAAACCCATATTCAGATGGGCTATCTCCCTCTTTTGGACAGTATTGCACTGCTTTGGGCGGATCATCGCGGCTACTTTACAGCACAAGGCCTTGATGTCACGCTGGTCAAAGAGGCCTCTTGGTCAAGTCTCCGTGATCGACTGGCATATGGCTTTTTGGATGCCGCGCATTGCCTCTCCGCGATGTTACCCGCCGCGGCAGCAGGTCATGATCAATTGGGGATTTCCTTACAAACTGGGTTAATCCTCAGTCACAATCAAGCCTATATCAGCTTAAGTCAGGCGCATTGTCATCGATTTAAAATTTCCCGCAACGACCGTCCACAGCAATCCGCCAGCAAAATCTTGAACGCCATGCAACACGGTCAGTCTTTTCATTTCGCCCATGTTTTTGAGCACTCCATCCATCATTATTGCTTAAGGCATTGGTTGGCACTGGCCGATCCACAGCAGGCAAAAGCCATCAAATTGTTAACCTCGCCGCCAGCCTTGATGGTCGATGGCATGGCTCAACAGGTCTTTGATGGCTTTTGTGTCGGAGAACCTTGGAATATTCAATCCCAGCTCCAAGGCTATAGTCATGTGATTGCAGCCAGTCGTGACATCATGCCCCAAGTGGCCGATAAGGTATTGGCAGTGACGCAAAGCTGGGCTGAATCGCACCCTCTGAGTTTGGCTGCGATCAGCACCGCGATTCAACAAGCGCAGCAGGAACTCAATCAACTGTCTGACTTGAGCGAGGTCTGGGACTTGCTTAAGCGCTCTCATATTGTGCGCTTTGAGTGCTCGTCCCAGATCCATGTGCAACATTTTCATCATCTTGAACAGATCATCCGCAACATGGTGAGCGACTGCACGCCCAAGCTGGATGATTTTGTTTGGCTGATCCAGCAAATGCAGCGCTGGGACGATCTTTGTCTGACAGCAGATCAAGTCAATCGCATGGCCGCAGCCTGTATCGTCAAGATCCCGACTTCGGAAACTGCTTAGCGCTGTGTGCTTGCTGCTCTTCCAATCGATGCTGCTTATCACTCTTCATAAAAAAGGTACACAGGATCGCAAGTCCCGCCATGCCAATGATATACATCGAGATCAGATCTGGACTGCCACCACCGATCACCAATAATTTGGTTGCAATCATCGGGGCAAAACCACCCCCAATCACCCCCGCCAACTGCACCGAAATTGAGATACCGCTATATCGAATCTCCGCAGGAAACTGCCGTGCAAACAGCATCGACTCTGGAGCATACATGATTGGGAAAATGATCCCGATCCCGACCACCAACGCCGTCCAAATCAATACCGGATCTTGGCTATTCAGCAAATTAAAGAACGGATAACAGTACAGCGCCAACAGCAGTAGCCCGAACATAAATAAGTTACGTTGCCCCACGCGATCAGAAATATAGCCACAGATGGGAGTCACGACGACCGCCAAAGCCGCTGCACAAATAATGGCAAACAGTACTTGCGGTCGGGGGATGCCCAACTGCGCCGTGGCATAGGCCAAGGCAAAGGTGGATGCGATATAAAACCAAGCATTCTCAGCAGCACGGGCAATGATGATGCTGATCAATTCACGTGGATGATTTTTAAAGACCTGAATCGCAGGGACTTTCACTTCTTTGTCTTGCTGTTTGATCTGCTCAAAATCAGGCGACTCTGGCACTTTGACTCGGATATACCACCCCACGCCCAGCAACACGATACTGGCCAGGAATGGCAAGCGCCACGCCCAACTAAACAGTGTTTCTTCAGGCAATAATGAGACTGCCCCCAAAGCCAGTGAGGCCAACATCATTCCAGCCCCGACACTGGCTTGTGGCAAACTGCCCCAAAAGCCTTTATTGCCCTTGGGTGCATGTTCGATGGCCATCAGCACTGCACCACCCCACTCACCGCCCATGGCCATACCTTGCACAAATCGCAAGATCACCAAGCAAAAGGTTGCCCAGTACCCAATACTGTCATAGGTTGGCAGTAGGCCAATCAACACTGTTGGAATTCCCATGAGCATCAGCGTCAGCAACAGCATTGATTTACGACCGACTTTGTCACCGAAATGCCCAAAAACCACGCCTCCCAAAGGTCGCCCGATAAAGCCGACCGCATAGGTGGCAAAGGCAGCCAAGACCCCCGTCATTGGATCTAAGTTGGGAAAAAATAATTTGTTGAATATCAGTGCTGCCGCAGCACCATAAATAAAGAAGTCATACCACTCAATCGTGGTGCCGACCATACTCGAAATGCCGGCAAGTCGATGAGAAGACTTGGGCTGTTGCTGACCCGTTCCTTGTGTCAATTCCATATCCACCTCAATCCATTTTAGGTCTGTATTTATTGCTCGATGTTCTAGATCCTTGCGCTTAAATCTGTCTCCTTAGTACTGCGCCAATTTATCTCAAATTAAAGTTTGGCCGTCGTATACATCTATGGTCATTCTAAATTTGGATGAGTTTATGCACTGCGTCAACACACTTAATTACTTAAGTAGTTTGCGGTGTAAATAATGCTTGAATGAAAGCTACGACACTGATCTATTTTATTTTTTTATTCTCTAAATAGGCTATATTCAATCGCATGCAACCTTAAATCGACCGTAGACTATCAGCTTTAACAGGACAGTGAAGCAGACATAAAAACAGGATCTTCCACATGAATCAGGCGACAAACAAACTCACGGCATCCCAGATCGACTATCAAAAGCTGGCCTTTGATTTCTGCCCCGCAGCCATCGTGGTGCTCAGTCATCGCCGCATCATGCAACTCAACCCAGCATTTGAACAGTTGTTTGGTTATAGCCATGCAGAATTGATTGGGCAATCGATTGCTCAACTGTTTCCGAGTATTGAGGATTATGAAAAAGTCGGTGCGGATGCGCTGAATGGTTTATTGCAACAAGATAGTGTTTTCTATTCAGATCAGCGCTTTATGCAGCATAAAAATGGCGAGCTATTTTGGACACATACCCACGGCCAAACGCTTACGCCAGAAGCGCCGTTTCAGCTGATCGTATGGCACTTTGAACGACAAGATCGAAGCTTGGGAATGAAACAACAACTGACCCAACGTGAATCTGAAATTAGCCAATGGATCGTCAATGGCTTCACCTGCAAAGAAATTGCCAAGAAACTCGACTTATCGCATCGTACCGTCGAAGTACATAAAGCCAATGCCATGAAAAAGTTAGGGGTGCGGAATAAAGCCGAGTTAAGTGCGAAGATCATCATTCAATCCTAAAGATTGAATGACCCTCTGATCTCAATCGCGCAATCGCATGCCCAATGATCTCCCTCAATAGCCCCTAACGCATCGGCTTTAGGTTATATGTCACCACGCCCCAGATCAGCAATTCCTGCCCCTCTTCGATATAAATATTTTCAAAGTCTGGGTTTTCGGCTTTGAGCCATACTTTGGCCGGCTTAAATCGGTTATCGATCATCAAACGCTTCACGGTAAATTCATTATCAATCATGGCAATCACGATATCACCAGATTTGGCGGTCAAGCTTTTATCCACCAGCAAAGGGTCCTCGATATCAATCCCGGCATCTAACATGGAGAGTGAGTTG
>JASLIY010000009.1 GCA_030152675.1 Acinetobacter sp. | reverse complement strand
ATCTGCCATTTTCTTTACCTTAATGTTTGGGTTAGGCCTCCATATGTCCGCATTCTCCACCCCTTACAGGCACCCAGAGTAATGTGACGACATATGTGCGGATTTTTTAGCCCAATCTATTGCAAGCGCTCGTGACAAAATTTAACCACGAAAAGCGTTTGATAAATTGGGCGGCTATTTATACCATAGTCACATACAAATTTCCAAAAGTTTTTAAAGATCATGAACAGTACTTATCAAGCGCCACGTCGATTAATCAAAACTCAAGACGAGATTGAGAAAATGCGTGTGGCCGGTCGTCTTGCGGCAGAAATTCTGGATATGATCAAACCGCACATTAAAGCGGGTGTCAGCACTTTAGAATTAGACACAATTTGCCATGATTATATCGTCAACGTACAAAATGCCATTCCTGCTTGTCTTGGCTATGGCGCAGCACCAGGTCGTGCAGCATTTCAACACACGATCTGCACCTCAGTGAACCATGTGGTTTGTCATGGTATTCCATCTGAAAGCAAGATCTTAAAAAATGGCGACATCCTCAACATCGATGTCACCGTGATCAAAGATGGCTACCATGGCGATACCAACATGATGTATGTGATTGGAGAAACCTCGATTATCGCCAATCGTCTATGCAATGTCGCGCAAGAAGCAATGTATCGTGGTATTGAAACGGTGAAGCCGGGCTCAAGTATCGGTGATATTGGTCATGCGATTCAAAAGTATGTCGAGTCTGAACGTTTCAGTGTGGTACGTGAATATTGTGGTCACGGTATCGGTACCGTGTTTCATGATGAACCTCAAGTATTGCACTATGGTCAACCAGAGAGCGGCATGATCTTAGAAGAAGGCATGACCTTTACCATCGAACCGATGGTCAACGCAGGCGTGTGGCAAACACGCTTGATGGGTGACAAATGGACTGTCGTGACCAAAGACCATAAGCTTTCAGCACAATATGAACACACCCTGTTGGTGACTGCGACAGGTGTAGAAATCCTGACCGCACGACCAGAAGAAGATTTATCACGTTTTAACAGCTAATCCGATCCTGCTGAAGTGATAACTAGAGCGCTAGACCGGCAATGATGGTCTAGCGCTCCCCACCTGATCAGACTTCAAATATCCAGATCCAATCAATAGCTCCCGCCTGCGACCGCTCTAAAACTATAAAACTCTAAATAAATACTGAATTTTTAATCACAAAATCTGCTTGTCTTCTTTATGTAACAGTTGTTACACAAAGTTCATCTTTTGCCTGCATTTTAAGGAAATGCTTAGAAATAAAGACAAATTATAAAAAAACTCAATTAAAAAGAAACACTCATCTTGGATCAAAACTTTGACTATTAAGGTTCAAATAAAACCAACGATAGGACATGGAGTCCAACAATGATGAACAAAACAATAGTCGCTTTTGCACTCTCAGTCACGATATGCCCTGTACTCAGTTATGCTGAAACATCCGACTTTAAAGTCAAAGAAGATCAGGGTTTTAAACGTTTTTCAATCTCAGCGGGTTGGCTACATGCCTCTCCTCAGGGCAGCGCCAATAGCGTTCGTGCGGGTACTGCTGTTCAAAACGGAGACTATCAAGTCGGTGATGTCAGCTTAAACGCAGTGACTGGGGCAATCGCCCCCACCGCAGCAGGAGATGCAGCAAAAGCTAAATTACTTGGCGTTGCCACCCTGGGTGAAACCATAGGGCTGGTCAACAATGGGGTTCTCACCGCGAACATGAGTGGTAAGGCAAATATTAACAGTCTAGAAAGTTGGGACAATCCCAATACCGGTTTAGAAGCACAAGATGTCGATACGCTCGGCATCATGGCCAGTTACTATTTCACCGATCATTGGTCGGTACAATTTAAGGGCGGAATCCCACCAACCGTCAATATCAAAGGTCAGGGACAGATTAATGCTCCCCTCAGCGGCGTCGCCACACCGAAAGGTGAGATAGAGACACCGATCATTGGCCCTATTGCCAATGCCTTGATTGATGGGATCGGCGATATCCCACTGGATACCCAAATTCCGATCACCAATCTCAGCCAAGGCAGTAAAGCAGCCTCAGTGCGCGCATGGTTACCGGCTGCTGAGATCCAATATCAGTTCGGTAAAACCGGGGTGAATAAATTCCGTCCTTATATCGGCGCAGGTGTACTTTATGGCTACTTTGATAAAGTCAAACTCAATAGCGGGGTCGAAACTGACCTGATCAGCGCAAGTCATAAAGTTCAAAATATCTTAGACAATCAAGCAGGCGCTGCTCTGGATGGCAAGATTTCTTCCGCTGATCCACGCGTTAAAGTAGACACCACAGATGCATTTGCACCGATTGTCACACTAGGTGCAACCTATGACTTTAATGAAAATTGGTTCGCAGTCGGTTCGATCTCTTATGCCAAAATGAACAATGAAGCCAAAATTACCGTCACTGATAACAATACTGGTAAGCAACTGATTAGCTCGACCACGCAAATCGATATCGACCCGATCATTAGCTACCTCGGCGTCGGTTATCGTTTTTAATCACATAACCTCAACACGTATAAAAATCAAAGGCTGTTCGATGTTCACACATCCACAGCCTTTGTTATTTTCCAGATCAAGCTGACGCTTCACTTTAAATTGGGCGACCAATACTCAGGGCATGAAAAAAACTGAACGTCAAGTTTAGTATTTTTAAGCAGCTTAAAGCCTATCAACTCAAGCTCTCGCAAGACCATTGGCACAAGTCAACTTAAACATCTGATAATTATAATAAATATTATCGCCATTCCAAGCTGATCACTTTACAATACTTCAATTGGCTTTTCTATGGATGGATTATGGCTTCAACGACTTATACTAAACCCATGATTTACATGCTCATTGGCAGCGCGTTTGTCTTGGCACTCTCGCTGGGTATACGCCATGGATTTGGGCTATATCTGGTGCCGATGAGTCATGAATTTGGCTGGGGACACCAAGTCTTTAGTTTGGCGATTGCCTTACAGAACTTGATCTGGGGTGCGGTGCAGCCCATTACTGGTGCAATCGCAGATAAATACGGCAGTAAAATCGTGGTGACGGTTGGTGGTGGACTGTACTGTATTGGTCTGATCCTAATGGCATTTAGCTCTAGCAGTGCCCTCCTCAACCTCAGCGCTGGTTTGATCATTGGGTTCGCACTCTCGGCGACCTCCTTCTCCGTCCTACTCTCCGCCGTCGGGCGAGCAGTACCGCCAGAGAAACGCGGTATGGCCATGGGTATTGCCAGCGCCGCAGGATCGTTTGGACAGTTCATCATGCTCCCCACCACTTTGTTGCTATTACAACATATCGGTTGGTCTGCGGCCCTACTGGTCAGTGCCATTTTGGCCGCATTGATGATCCCACTGGCATGGCTACTCAAAGCGCCCATGTATGTCTCCCCGCATCAAGCTGCCAAAACTGCGCCTGAACTGACATTTAAACAAGTGCTCGGCATCGTCAGACGGCATAAACCATTTTGGTGGTTGGCGATGGGCTTTTTGGTCTGTGGTTTTCAGGTGGTATTCTTGGGGGTACATTTACCGGGTTATTTGATCGATCATGGCTTTTCAGCCACTACGGGGACGATTTTTTTAGCCTTGATCGGCTTATTTAATATCGTCGGCACCTATACCGCTGGTTGGCTCGGAGACAAGTATTCCAAAGCCAAGTTACTGATGTGGCTATATGCCATCCGAGGGCTCAGTATCATTGCCTTTCTTGCACTCCCCTTAAGCCTCTGGACCATTTATGCATTTGGGATCATCATGGGCTTGCTATGGCTCTCAACCGTGCCTCTCACCAATGGCATCGTGGCCAATATGTTTGG
>JASLIY010000226.1 GCA_030152675.1 Acinetobacter sp. | reverse complement strand
GGTTCAGATGTGGGGGCTTTGAAAACCAAGGCGATTGAACAGGCAGATGGGCACTATCGCATTCATGGTCAAAAGATCTTTATTAGCTTTGGTGAACATGATTTAACACAGAATATCATTCACTTGGTTCTAGCACGTTGCACAGATTCACCTGAGGGGGTGCACGGAATTTCTTTGTTCTTAGTGCCCAAATATTTGCTCAATGACGATGGAACGTTGGGACCGCAAAACGATCTACGCTGTGTATCTATTGAACATAAACTTGGGATTCATGCCAGCCCAACTTGTGTGATGGCTTATGGTGATCATGAAGGCGCGGTGGGTTATTTGGTTGGCGAAAAAAATAAAGGTTTGGCCGCCATGTTTATTATGATCAATCGCTCACGTCTCGCGGTTGGGGTTGAAGGCGTAGCAGTCAGCGAACGAGCGTACCAAGCCGCGCTGAATTATGCGCAACAACGCATTCAGGGCACTGATCCAGACACAGGGCAGGCGCTGGCAATTATTGAACATGCCGATGTGCGTCGTATGTTGATGATCATGAAGTCACAGGTCGAAGCGATGCGTGCGCTTTCGCTCTTCATTGCGCAAGCACATGATTTGAGTTTAGGGCACCAAGTGCCAGAGCAGCGTCAATACTATCAGGGCTTGGTTGATCTACTGACGCCTGTCTTTAAAGCTTGGGCGACTGAAACGAGTCTAAAAACCACGATGATGGCTATTCAAGTTCATGGTGGATTGGGCTATGTCGAAGAAACGGGTGTGGCACAATACTTACGTGACGCCATCATCAGTGTAATTTATGAAGGGACGACCTCAATTCAGTCCGCAGATTTACTCGGACGCAAGTTGATCAAAGATCGGGGGAAGAACTTAAATACATTGCTGCAACTGATGAAACAGAGCTTGAGTCAGCTGCAGTCGCAGGCAGAATTAAGCGATATCGCGGATGAATTTGCTTTTGCACTTGCGTTACTTGAACAGCAAAGTCAATTCATCATGCAGAAATATCAGCAGTCAGCGCATGCTGCGTTGTCTGTGTCGGTGCCATATTTGATGTTGCTAGGCTTGATCTGCGGCGCTTGGCAGCATGCCAAAGCAGCGACTCACGTGATACGGCTCTTGGCGACTGAGCCAGACGACGCTGACTTTCTCAACAGTAAATTGGAAAGTGCGCGCTTTTATCACCGTGTGGTCTTATCTGAAATTCGTGGCTTAGCGCATAGCATCAGTCATACAGGCCAGTTGGTGACCGACTTTGACACGGCGTATTTTCAGGACTAAAACGCATCAGCCAGCACATGCTAAAGCAGTTGCCACCAAGCGTAGTCAATAGACGGTATATGATCTTTGCTTACTGCGCTAAGGTGCGGCTGTGATAACAACAATCTGCACATGATCGAAATTGCGGCGCTGGCTGAAGTTTGCTAGATTGGCGGATTAAAACTTCAAGACCCATCTCATGAAAAATAAAACTTACTTATTCGCTGCGCTGGCGACTGTGCTCATGACAGGCTGCGCACAAAACACCGTGGATGATGCCACCCAAGTGGAACAACATCGTGTCGATGCAGCAAGCAATATCCAACCGACACTGGGTATGCCCAATCTAGCCAGTCAATATTGTATTGAACAACAAGGCGAGTTAGAGATCCGAGCGGATGTGAAAGGTGGCCAAACTGGGTATTGTCACTTGAAAAATGGCGAAGTCATCGAGGAGTGGGCGTTATTTAGGAATAGTGATCAAGCCAAATGTGTTGCCGTCGAAGCACAGAAGTTAATTGGCCAACCCTTGATGAGCGAAGAAAAAATCAAACAGCGCACCCAAGCGACCTTGGTTCGTATTGTCGAACCTCAGCAAGCTGTCACACAAGATTATCGTGTCAATCGGGTGACGGTCACGATTGATCCGCAGACAAAACTGATCACGCATGCAAGCTGTGGTTAAGGGCTTACCTAAATAAGCGGGCATAACGGCGACTACATCTGCATCTGGCTGGCTGGCTGACTCTGTCATGCACATCAGAACAAAATGAAAAAAAAGCCCTCATTGATTGAGGGCTTTGATTTGAACAGTCTTTAAGGCGTACTTTGAGACGCTTTTTGAGATCGTTCGAAGATGATTAGGTCTGGGTTATACTTCCGCGCTTTGTTTCGTCCCCGTAGTCACTTGTGGAGATAGGGCTCTCAAATCCATGCCAGAAGGGGCTTGATAGACTTTCAAACCAAAGGCAGGAATGATCGAGATCAAATGATCGAAAATATCCGACTGGATCGTTTCATATTCTGTCCATACCGTGGTTGCAGTAAAGCCATAAATCTCAAGTGGTAAACCTTCACTGGTCGGCTGAAGTTGACGCACCATCAAGGTTTGGTTTTGTGCAATGCCTGGATGATGTTGCAGATAAAACTTCATATACGCTCTAAAAGTACCAATATTGGTGAGCTGGCGTTTATTACAGGTGGCTTCATCGACAAACTGTTGATTAAAACTCGATAATTCAATCTGTTTTTCATCAAGGTATTGATTGAGCAATAGAAACTCTTTCAGATGATTCATTTCATCGTTGCTTAAAAAATGGATACTACTTTGATCGATATAAATTGAACGCTTGATACGTCGCACACCAGACTGCGCCATGCCACGCCAGTTTTTAAAGGTATCAGTGACCAGTTTATTGGTTGGAATGGTGGTAAAGGTCTTGTCAAAGTTCTCGACCGTCACTGTATGTAATGACATGTCCGTCACCGTACCATCGGCATTCAGTGAAGGCATTTCGATCCAATCACCAATCCGAACCATGTCATACGATGAGATCTGTACCGAAGCCACGATCGACAAAATGGTATTTTGAAAGACCAACATCAACACTGCAGCCATGGCACCAAAGCCAGCAAGGATGGTAAACACGTCTTTGTTCAAGAAGGTGCCGATGATCATCAACGCACAGACGATATAAACGATCATTTTCACCAGTTGCAAATAACCCTTAATCGGTTTGTTGCGTGCTTTGGGATTACGTTGATAGACCAAGTTAAATACGTTTAAGGATTCACTGATGGTCAATGCAATGGTCAGTAGAATGAAGGCTTGTGCGCCCATTTGAATCAAGCTCACCATTTTTGCCGACAGGTGCGGCACGGTGGCGATCCCGTTTAAAATCACAGTGGCTGGAACGATATTGGCGATACGGCGGATAATACTGTGTTCCGCCAAGATGGTTTGATTGACAAATTTAACCTTTGACAACAGCTTACGTACGCCACTGACCACAACGCGCTTGGCGATAAAATTGGCAATCACCGCCAAGCCGATCAAGATGGCCAAGGAGCCAAACATCTCGAGCCAAGGATATTGATCTGACCAATCCTTTATATCTTGAATAAAGCTTAAGTTAAATTTGTCCAACGAAAAACTCCAAATTAAGGTTAAGGGTGATTTTATTAAAAATGAGCGCCATTTAACTTATAAGACACTTTTTGCATACATTATAAGTTCAAGACTTTACTTGAAAAGTATTTAAAATGTTGTGTGAGCTGGTCTGCATTTGTTCTATTGGTTCATTTTAAAATATGCATTGCATAGATGTTGATCAAATTTATCTATGCACTTGAGCACTCAGGAATATTTTAAACTCAAGCTCTAGCCTTAATTGTAATGACAGTAGGGTGACATTGTGGGTCAAATAGGGATCTTACTGTGGTATTGAATATAAAATGCAGATCTAAAAACTACAGTCGCTTAGACGTTGCCATAAAAAAACCAGTCAGATCAATCTGACTGGTTCTTAGAATATGAGCATTGTGAGCTAAGCGGTATATTGCTTACCACATCAAATCATCAGGAATCACATATGCTGCATACGGATCTTCTTCATCGGTGACTTGGTCATTTTTCTCAGAGTTATCGACGATAATAAAGCCCTGCATTTTTTCATTGATCCGTTCAGCCAATGCCTTCGGCAAGACCGCATAACGATCGAGATCTTTGGCGATGACCAAGCTTCCTGACACCAAAGCATTATAAATTTGCTGATTGATATAGATTTTTTTGATCTTGGCATCATCAATAAACTGATAGGTCACATCACCATTGGTATCGGTGATTTTATGCTGGCCGATCATTTGGATAATCGAGGCCTTCAGTGCTTTTTCATCCAGAATACGTTTCTTTTCAAGATCGAGTGATTGATCTTTGAGGGTTTTCTCTTTTAGATCTTGTTCGATCTTGGCTTTTAATTCTGCTTCGTTACTCTGGCCAGTACGATGCTCATGCTGTGCTTGCTTGGACAATTTTTTTGCTTTTTTATTATCGACCAGACCGGCTTTTAGCAACTGGGCTTGCAATGCATTTTTAACCATAATAACAACTCAACTTGCAGAAATTACTTTTTTGAAAAAGGGAAGAGACCAAAGTAAGCGATCCAATATATCACAGACAGTATTAAACTTAATCCTGCTGGAATCAGGAAGGCTTGCAATTTTAAATAAGGATAGACCGCGGATGCAATCACACCGCCGAGTAAAAAACCGAGAAAGATCATTAAATGTAATAAAACCCGTTTTGGATCTACATCTAAGCCCCTCAGTTTATAGCCGATGGCGAGGCCTAAGTCGGTGAGTACACCGGATAAATGTGTGGTGCGGAGAATGGCGCCTTTATAGTGGCTGACCATGGCATTTTGAACCCCCATCGCAGCAGATGCCCAAAGCAAGGCATAGCGTGGATAGTCGGGGATAAAATACCAGCATAAGATGATGAAGATACTCATCAGACTCAGCGGCAGACCGTAACGCTGGTTGAGTTGGAAATGACTATTGCCAAGAATAAAACCACTATAGCTTGAACCCAACACAAAACTTAATACGATCAGAAATAAAAATAGCACCTGTTGGTATTGCAAATGAACCACGGCGTCAGCAAGTAAGCTGACATTTCCGG
>JASLIY010000220.1 GCA_030152675.1 Acinetobacter sp. | reverse complement strand
CGCAATCGCAGGCCCGTTATTCGGCGGCAGTTTATTGGCAATGCAATTGCCATTTGAATACAACTTTATTGTCTTTGCGATACCGGGACTGATTGGTGCGATGGCGATGAGTTTCTTCATCCCAAAAAATAAATCATCCAGCAGTGCCCAATTAAAAAGTTAATACGTTAATACGTTAATACGGGTTAAAGTACAGTCGAAAGCGCTCAAAAGCCCTCGACTGTACTGACCTCGATTAAGGTTGGTGTGCTTGAATCAAGCGCATGATTAAAGATTTCTATAAATTCCGCATCTGATTGGGGATGGTGGGCTTCAACCCCATAACCTTGTGCCAACTGAACAAAGTCAATATTGGGGATCTCGATCCCCGGAACATCCTCAGCTTTTAAAACACCGGCAAACCATTGCAGTGCGCCATAACTGCCATTTTTAAGAATAATAAAAATCACAGGGATTCGATATTGCGCCGCAGTCCATAATGCAGAGATCGTATAATTTGCCGAACCATCTCCGATAATGGCAACCACACGTTTATGCGGCAAGGCCAGTTGAATGCCAATCGCCGCAGGCATAGCAAAACCCAAGCCCCCTGCAGCGGCAAAATAATAACTGCCCTGTCCGTTTAAACTCAGCCGTTCCCACAAGATCGAATTGGTTGAGGTTGCCTCATTGATATACACCACATTTTGAGGCGCCAAATGATCAATCAAGTCAAAGAGCCGTTCAGGTCGAATAAAATCCGCTGTAGATTCGGCCGCTGCAATAAGCGCTTTGGGTTTGGGCAGTTGAGAAAGCTTGGGTTCAATCTGTTCAGAAAGCCGACTGAGCGCATCTTTTAAATCTGTGACAAAGCTACGTCCCATCGGCGCACGTGCGGCCTCATAGGCATCACTGTGTAATGAAATCAGGCGTGTACCTGTTGTTAGATAGGCACCAGGTTCATATTGGTGATAACGAAATACGGCTGCACCAAAGACCAAAAGTAAATCATAAGCCGCAAATATACTGCTAATTGCAGCAATGCTGGCTGGCAGAAATCCCTGAAAAAATGCATGTCGATTGGGAAATGGACAACGCGATGGGGATGGCGCGCCCCACACTGCTACATTTAATTGTTCGGCAAATCTAACAGCCTCAGCGACGGCATTGTTACGATCTACATCCGCACCCACAATCACAGCCACCCGTTCAGCTTGTTGAATTTGATCACAAATCCAATCCAGATCACTTTCACTTAAACAGGCACGACTGATCACGGCACGCCCCAATAAATGTTGGTTTTGTTCATCAACTTCCACATCCCAATCACTATAGGGAATCGAGAGATAGACCGGTCCTGCAGGCTCGGCATGGGCATAATGAATCGCCCGAGAAATGGCATGTGGCACATCACTGGCACTGGCGGGTTCATAACTCCATTTGACCAAGGGCATCGGAAGTTGTGTGGCATTGACATTGGTGAGCAAGGCTTCGACGCCCATCATGTGCCGTGTTTGTTGCCCTGATGTAATGACAATAGGAGTACGTGATTGATAGCTATTGCTCAATGCCCCCATGGCATTGCCTGTACCAGCAGCAGAATGTAAATTCACAAAAGCTGTTTTGCCGAGTGCTTGGGCATAACCATCGGCCATGCTCAGGGCTGCCCCTTCATGTAAGGCCAAGATATATCGAAAGTCGCTCGGGAAATTTTTTAAAAATGGCAGTTCGTTGGATCCTGGATTGCCAAAAATAATGTTGATTTTATTATGTCTTAATAACGCATAGGTATAGTCGTGCACTGTTTTCACAATAAATCCTTATATTGTGTTGGCTTATTCTCATCATATTTTTTATATAGCAGCGCTTCAAATGAATATCATCAATGATGCTTTATCGACCGGATGCATAAGCTCATTTGTGAGGTAACAGCCCCGCCCTAATCTGAACTCAAAAAGTGGCAAGATGTTGGATAAAATCCGTGGCTGAAAAATCGACGCTGACTTTATATCGTTTTTTGTGCATAATAAATATCAAAATGTGATAAGCGAAAATATATGTGCTCTGACAAAGCGCGCCTTGCACGGATTTTCCCGGCATGGCGTTGGTTGAAAAGTTATCAATATTCAACATTTAAAGCAGATTTACTCTCGGCCTTAATCGTCATTGCGTTGTTGGTACCGCAAGGCATGGCCTATGCCATCGTCGCGGGTTTACCGCCGATTACTGGTTTATATGCCAGTGTATTGCCGATGATTATCTATGCCATGATCGGTGGTAGTCCGACTTTATCGATTGGGCCTGTGGCCTTGATCTCGATGATGACCTTTGCCACGCTGAATCCTTTGTTTGAGGTCGGCAGTAGTGAATATATTCAAGCCGCTTGCTTACTCGCGGTCTTGGTCGGGGTCATTTCTTTATTGTTCGGGGTGTTTAGATTTGGCTTTCTGATTCGAATGATCAGCCATCCGGTGATCAAGAGTTTTATTATCGCTTCAGCAGTGTTAATCGCCCTCAGCCAGTTAAAGCTGTTATTTAATATTCCATTGCAGATTGATAATCTCACCAATTTCTTCATCAGTTTGTCACAGCACTTTCGAGAGATTCATCTTCCCACCTTATTGCTGGGGCTGGTTGCGATTATATTTTTAGCTTTTTCGCCCAAGCTGTTTAAAACCCAATGGATCGCGAAAATTCTGCCACAGAAATTTCGCTTACTCATGATCAAAGTCCTGCCCTTATTGATTATCTGTATTGCCCTGGTGGTCATGCATTATTTTCACTTGGCGGCGTATGGAATACAAACAGTGGGCGAGATTCCTTCGGGTTTCCCACCATTAAATATGCCGTATTGGTCTTGGGATTTGCTGTTGATGCTGTTGCCGGGGGCTGGAATGATTGCCATGGTGAGTTTTGTTGAGTCGATTTCGATTGCCCAAGCTACTGCATTTCAGAACCGCAGTGAATTAAACAGTAACCAAGAGCTGGTGGCATTGGGTCTCGCCAATATAAGTGCGGGTCTTACAGCCTCTTTCCCCGTGACCGGTAGTTTATCGCGTACCGTGGTCAACGCAGATGCTGGCGCCAGAACACCGCTATCAGGGGTAATCTCCTCGATATTTATCGTCATCGTCAGTCTATATTTTACGGGGCTCTTTAAAGAATTACCCTTGGCGATTTTGGCCGCGACGATTATGGTGTCGATTTGGAAATTGGTCGATATTAAACCGTTTATTGAGACTTGGCGCTATTCCAAAGCCGATGGCATCGCGATGTGGATTACCTTTTTCGCCGTGTTGTTTATTGATATTTCAACGGGTCTGATCTTGGGGATCGTCTCCACTTTCTTCTTATTGTTGTGGCGAATTAGTCGACCGCATATTGCAGTTATGGGTTTGGTACAAGGCACAGAGCATTTTAGAAACATCAAACGTCATCAGGTGCTCACCCATCCTGAGCTGATCTCAATCCGAGTGGATGAAAGCCTCAACTTTTTTAATATTTCCACCTTGAAAGAATTTATTATTCAACAAGTCAGTTCTCATGCACTGCTGAAGCATGTGATATTGAATTGCTCTAGTGTCAGTAATATTGATTTAAGTGCTTTGGAAACGCTTGAGGAAATAAATACTGAACTGAGAAAATTAGATATTCAATTGCACTTCTCCGAGGTCAAAGGTCCGGTCATGGACAAGCTACAGCAGTCACATTTGATGCAGTCGCTCAGTGGTCAAATCTTCCTCACCCATTATCAGGCTGTGGCGGCTTTACAACATGCGTCAGAAGCGGTGAACTGTGAGGTAGACAATGGAGAAAATCGAGCGTGATCAATGCCCTCAGATTAAAAAATAGATTGGCTGGATATTCTCCGAGATATTATTGAACTCGATCTTGTACTAGGTAGAATTGGCTTGTAGGATGAGTGCTAGAGAAAAACACAGTGATGCTGAATGGATTCAGCATGAATGATTTAGATATTGCTTTGTCTACTCACACTGCATTGATCGTGCAGTGTTTTGGTGAATAAATGTGCTTTATCCGATTTAACGGCTTAAAAATTTATTGTTTTTAAGCCGTTTAGGAACTCTATGGAAATTGTTTATTCAAAATAAAAATTTAAGTATAGAATAGCCGCTTATTTTTGTTTTTACCTGATAAGGCTTATGGCTCGATTATGTTCTCAGCCCTGACACATCTTAGTCTCGTGACCCGTATTCTCCTTGCCATTATTATTGGTGCGGCTGTCGCCTATTCCTTTCCCCAAGCTGCGCCTTATGTCAGTTTATTGGGTGATTTATTTATTAAAGCACTTAAATCCGTTGCACCGATCTTGGTCTTTATTTTAGTTGTTTCTTCTATTGCAAACTTTAAAGTCAGCCAAGAAGCCAAAAATCTCAAACCTATTTTAGCCTTATATGGCGTAGGTATGTTATTTGCCTCATTAAGTGCGGTTGCAGCCAGTTTATTATTCCCGAGTAGTTTGATTTTAAGTGTCGCTCCAGATACCAATCTTCAAGCACCAAGCCATGTCACAGAAATATTAAAAAATCTATTGCTCAGCTTTGTCTCCAATCCAGTGACAGCGATTAGCGAAGCGAACTTTATTGGTATCTTGGCTTGGGCAGTCGGTTTAGGGATTGCATTACGTCATAGCGCGGATACAACCAAGCAAGTGATTTCTGATTTTTCAGATGCGATTAACTATATTATTAAAATCGTGATTAACCTTGCCCCGATCGGGATCTTTGGTTTAGTGGTGGTCACATTTGCACAAGCTGGTTTAGAAACCTTGGGTAAATATGCACATCTGATCTTGGTCTTAGTCGGCACCATGCTCTTTGTTGCGCTGGTGGTGAACCCGATTTTAGTCGCGATTGTTATGCGTCAAAACCCATATCCACTGGTGATCACCTGTCTAAAAGAAAGTGGGATTACCGCGTTCTTTACCCGTAGCTCTGCTGCAAATATTCCGGTGAACTTGGACTTGGCCAAACGTTTAGGCGTCAATGAAACCATCGCGGGCGTGACCATTCCCCTCGGTGCCACCATTAATATGGCTGGTGCTGCTGTGACGATTACCATTCTGACCCTTGCTGCGGTCAGCACCTTGGGCATACAAGTTAGTTTGCCGACCATGATTATCCTGTCCATTGTTTCAGTGGTTACAGCATGTGGTGCTTCGGGTGTTGCTGGCGGTTCATTATTGCTGATCCCTGTCGCCTGTGGACTGTTTATGATCCCGACGGAGATTGCCATGCAAGTGGTTGCCATTGGTATGGTGATTGGTGTGATTCAGGATTCAGCTGAAACGGCATTAAACTCCTCTACGGATGTTTTATTCACAGCTGCTGTATCCTTGTCTAAAAAGTAATATACTGAATAAGTAGGTTTTTTTTAGATAGAGTTATGCCAATACAACGTTTACCCCTTTGGATTCATGTTGCTGCATTTATGTTGGCCTTGAATGCAGGCATGATCAATGTATTGGGGCTGTTTAGCTTACTGCACCAGTCGGTGTCGCATATGACCGGAAACGTCAGCTTACTTGCTGATGCCGTGGTTCATTTGCAATACCAACAGGTGCTGTTTTTATTTCTGATCGTATTAAGTTTTGTGTTGGGTTCGAGTTATAGTGGTTTTATTCTTGGCAATAGTCACTTCCAACTCAACCAGCGTTACGGTCTGCCGCTGAGTCTGATGAGTATCTTCATCGTCTTATGCTGGTATTTTGTCCCCGACTACCCACGTTATGCCTTGCTTTGGGCATCTGCTGCGATGGGGGTGCAAAATGCCATGGTCAGCCACTATAAAGGCGCCATTCTCCGCACCACGCATTTATCCGGTGTACTCACCGACTTAGGCCTCGCCATCGGCTATAAACTGAGGGGCTTAGATGTAGATCCAAAACGGGTTTTATTACATTTAATGATCTTTCTCG
>JASLIY010000180.1 GCA_030152675.1 Acinetobacter sp. | reverse complement strand
CGTTTATAATGTAATCGTTGGAAAATTAACTTACTGGAAAATAACAGGCATGCAGCACTCACATTTATTTATGCCATTGGCACTGGTTAGTGCCATGGCAGCAGTACAACAAGTATATGCAGCAGATGAGTTTATCGCACGTGATATTCGTGTTGACGGTTTGGTTCGCCTTACGCCGAGCAATGTACTCACCATGATCCCGATCAATAGTGGCGATCGTGTTTCAGATCCTGCCATTGCTGATGCGATTCGGACTTTGTATGCCACCAATTTATTTGATGATATTCAGGTCAATAACGAAAATGACGTATTGGTCTTCAATGTTGTTGAACGTCCGGTCATTTCCAAGATTAACTTTAAGGGCAATAAGCTGATCCCGAAAGAAGCCTTAGAAGAAGGTCTGAAAAAAATGGGCTTGGCTGAGGGTGAGGTGCTGAAGAAAGCAGCATTGCAAACCTTGGAAACTGAGTTAGAGCAACAATACGCTCAGCAAGGTCGTTATGACGCATCGATTAAGGTAGAAACCGTTGCGCGTCCAAACAACCGCGTTGATTTGGATATTGTGTTCCAAGAAGGCAAGCCAGCTAAAGTTTTTGATATTAATATCATTGGCAACACTGTATTTAAAGATGATGAAATCAAACAAGTCTTTGCAGTAAAAGAAAGTGGTTGGGCATCCGTTGTGACCCGTAATGACCGCTATGCCCGTGAAAAAATGGCGGCAAGTTTAGAAGCTTTACGTGCGCTATATTTAAACAAAGGCTATATTAATTTTGATATTAATAGCTCAAGCCTAAATATTAGTGAAGATAAAAAGCATATCTTTATTGAAATCTCAGTCAATGAGGGTGAGCAGTTTAAATTTGGTCAAACCAAGTTCTTGGGTGATGCATTGTATCAACCTGAGGAATTGACAGCGCTACAGATTTATAAAGCGGGTGAAACTTATTCGCAAGAGCGTGTTAACGGTGTCAAACAGTTACTCTCCCGTAAATACGGTAATGCGGGTTATTACTACTCGGAAGTGAATGTTGTTCCTGAAATCAACAATGAAAATAAGACTGTTGATCTAACCTACTATATCAATCCAGGTCAACAAGTGACGGTACGTCGCGTTAACTTCTCAGGAAATGCCAAAACTGCAGATGAAGTTTTACGTCGTGAACTACGTCAAATGGAAGGTGCATTGGCCAGTAATGAAAAAATTGGTCTCTCAAAAATCCGTTTAGAGCGTACTGGCTTCTTTAAAACAGTGGAGATTCAACCGGTACGTGTACCGAATGCACCCGATCAAATTGATTTAAACGTCAATGTTGAAGAGCAACACTCAGGGACCAGTACCTTGGCCGTGGGTTACTCGCAAAATGGTGGTGTAACCTTCCAAGCGGGTTTGAGTCAAACCAACTTCTTGGGCACAGGTAACCGTGTCGCGATCGATTTATCGCGTTCAGAAACGCAAGACTACTATAACCTGAGTGTGACTGATCCGTACTTCACCATTGATGGTGTGAGCCGTGGCTATAACGTCTACTACCGTAAAACCAAACTCAGCAGTAGTTATAACGTCAACAACTACGTTACCGACAGTTTAGGGGGCGGCTTAAACTTTGGTTATCCAATCGATGAGAACCAAAGCATCAGTGCGGGCCTAAATATTGACAATACCAAAGTCACTACGGGTCAGTATGTATCGACCTATGTGCGTGATTATTTACTTGCCAATGGTGGTAAAACCACTAATAAAGCAACTTTCTGTAATGTTGATTTAACGCCAATTATGGAGGGGGGTAAGCTCGTTGGGTATGAGCCTTGTCCAGAAGCTAATGTACGTGAATATGGTAGTGCCTTTGAAGGAGAGTTTTTGACTTATAACCTGAACTTAGGCTGGTCATATAACACCTTAAACCGTCCAATCTTTCCGACTACGGGAACCATGCATCGTATCAATGCTGAAGTGGCGATTCCTGGTAGTGATGTTGAATACCAAAAAATTGTCTATGATGCACAAGCTTATTTTCCGCTGTACAAAGACTTTGTCATTCGGGGTTATGGAAAGCTTGGCTACGGTAACGATTTGCCATTCTATAAAAACTTCTATGCGGGTGGTTTTGGCTCGGTACGTGGTTATGACAACAGTACCCTTGGACCAACCTATCCTGGCGTGACTTATAATGAGCGTCAAACCAAAGACTATGATCCAGAGGAAGTCGGTGGTAATGCCTTGGTCCAGTTTGGTACTGAATTAGCATTACCTGTGCCATTCAAAGGTGATTGGGCACGTCAAGTACGTCCTGTAATCTTTGCAGAAGGCGCGCAAGTCTTCGATACCCAATGTAAAGTTCCAAGCGGTGCTTTGTACTTAAACGGATCTAAAGATCCAATTGATGCAAAACAATACTGTAATGATAACTTCGATTTTAAACTCGACAATATGCGTTATAGCGTCGGAGTTGGCTTTACTTGGATCACCATGATTGGACCTTTGTCTCTCAGCTATGCTTACCCGCTGAACGAGAAAGACGGCGATCAAACCAAAAATATTCAATTTGAAATCGGCCGTACTTTCTAAGTACGGTTCGACGCATTATATTTAATCATTGGAAGGTCTAATTATGAATAATATTAAATTGGCAATATGCGGTTTAGCTTTGGGTATGACAAGTTTGGTTCATGCAGCCGGTTATGGTGTGATTGACTTAGAGAAAGTTGTTGAGAACAGCACCTATTTAAAGCAACAGAACAGCAGCTTAGAGCAGTCGGTGAAACCGCAAACGGCTAAGTTGGAGCAGATCACCAAAGAAATTGATGCACTTAGACAAAAAGCCCAAGCACAAGGGGCCAATGCTCAGCAAATCAATACGCAATATCAAGCCAAAGTGACTGAGTTTCAAACGATTCAGCAAGGCGTTCAAGCCAAAGTTCAGTCAACAATCCAAAACACCAACAAGACTTTTGAGGCACGCGTGAAGCAAGTTGCTGAACAATTGCGCCAAGAGAACACCTTGGACATGGTTTTGAATAAAAACTTGGCATTGGCCTATGACGCTAAATATGATTTAACTGATAAAATGATTCAAAAGGTCAACGCAATTAAGTAATCAATGAAATCTAGCACTTATCATTTAGAAGCGCTGGCCCAGAAAGTCGCAGGTGAGCTGATTGGCGATGCTCACTTGTCTATTTCAGGGTTGGCGAGTTTGGAACACGCCCAAGCCCATCAGATCTCATTTGTAAATGGTGAAAAGCATTTACAAACTGCACGACAGTCTCGTGCTGGTGCATTGATTGTGACAGCTGATTTAAAAGATCAGTTGCCAAATTGTCAAAATTTTATTGTCCTCAATAATCCGTATCTGGCGTTTGCGATCCTCACCCATGTTTTTGAAAAAAAGCACACTCAAGTTGGGATTGAAGCTACCGCGCAAATTGCATCTTCAGCCATTATTTCAGACTCAGCCTATATCGGGCATTATGCCGTGATTGGAGAGCACTGCGTGGTGGCGGATGGTACGGTGATTTTATCGCATGCCCATCTTGATGATGGCGTAGAAGTCGGTAAAGACTGTCTGATTGAATCGCATGTGACGATCATGGCGGCAGCACGACTTGGAGATCGTGTGCGAATCCACAGCAATACAGTGATTGGTGGAGAGGGGTTTGGTTTCGCACCTTATCAAGGAAAATGGAACCGAATTGCTCAACTTGGCTCGGTTCGAATTGGCAATGATGTCAGAATCGGTTCGAATTGTAGTGTTGATCGCGGTGCGCTAGACGATACCATTCTTGAGGATGGTGTGATCATTGATAACTTAGTGCAAATTGCACATAACGTGCAGATTGGTGCCAATACTGCAATTGCGGCTAAATGTGGGATTGCTGGAAGTACCAAGATTGGCAAAAACTGTACCTTTGCGGGGGCAGTAGGTGTCGTTGGCCATATTGAAATTACCGATAATGTGACGATTACGGGGATGTCAATGGTCACAAAAAATATTTCCAAGCCTGGAACTTATTCATCTGGAATTGGTGCAATTGAAGCGATGCAATGGAAACGAGCCGTGATTCGGATTCGACAATTAGCAGATGTGCCATTGACCAAAATACTGAAACAACTGGATCATATGCAGACTCGAATTGAGTCCCTTGAATCCACTTTGAAGATGCGTAAATAATGATGACTGAGTTAAATACTTTGCCTTTTACGGTTCCTGAATTACCGATGAATGTTCAAACAATACGTGCTTATCTTCCTCATCGCTATCCTTTTTTATTGGTCGATCGTGTTACCGAGATCACTGAAAATGGAATCGTGGGCTATAAGAATGTATCGATTAACGAAGAATATATGCAGGGTCATTTCCCTGGATATCCAATTATGCCGGGTGTATTGATCGTTGAAGCAATGGCGCAAATCTCAGGGGTACTGGGTTTCGTGATGAACAATGAAAAACCAACGCCAGGTTCACTGTTTTTGTTTGCAGGCGCAGAGAAAGTTCGTTTTAAAAAGCAAGTTGTTCCTGGTGATCAACTGGTTTTAAAATCTGAGCTGGTCATGCAAAAACGTGGCATTTATAAATACTGGTGTACAGCAAGTGTCGACGGTATGGTGGCTGCAACAGCTGAAGTTATCATTTCTCATCAAAAATTAGAGCAGGCATGATCAATCACGATTTAATACATAATACCGCTATCATTGACCCATCTGCTGAAATTGCAGCAGATGTCAGCATTGGCCCATACACTGTGATTGGGCCACAGGTCAGTATTGGTGCGGGTACGAAGATACATTCACATGTGGTGATTGCTGGTTATACCCGAATTGGCGCGAACAACGAAATATTCCAATTCGCAAGTGTTGGTGAGGATTGTCAGGATTTAAAATACCAAGGCGAAGAAACTTGGCTTGAAATTGGTGATCACAATAAAATTCGTGAGCACTGTAGTTTACACCGTGGGACGGTTCAAGATCAGGGGGTGACCAAAATAGGTCATCACAATTTATTGATGGTGAATACCCATATTGCACATGACTGTGTTGTGGGGGATAACAATATTTTTGCCAATAATGTCGGCGTTGCAGGTCACGTTAAGATTGGTAATTATGTTGTTGTGGGAGGAAACTCCGGCATTCATCAGTTCTGTAGTATTGATTCATATAGCATGATCGGCGGCGCTTCTTTGATCTTAAAAGACGTGCCGGCTTATGTCATGGTTTCTGGCAATCCAGCGCATGCATTCGGGATGAATATCGAAGGTATGCGACGTAAGGGTTGGTCAAAGAACGTTATTCAAGGTTTAAAAGAAGCCTTTAAACTCATCTATAAGGCGGGTCTAACCACAGAGCAGGCGATCCAACAGATCCAAGCTGACATCCTACCGGAAGTTGCGGAAGTACAACTGTTGATCGATTCAGTGGTGAATTCAAAGCGTGGTATTGTCCGTTAAGTACGGCTGACCGCACTGCATGGCCAGTAGAACAAATCCCAAATGATTAAACTGAACCCCACAAGTTGTGTCCAACTTATGGGGTTTAATTTATGCTAACAGGCTTTTTTTACTTGAGAAAAGTTGAATTAATTATTCAGTAACACATGCCCATATTGTTCACGTAATTCTTTTTTCAGCATCTTGCCGGTACCGTTGAGTGGAATGCTATCGACAAAGATGACTTTGTCTGGAATCTGCCATTTGGCAATTTTGTCTTCATAAAACGCCAACATTTCAGCTTCAGTAATTTCGCTTTCGGCAGTTTTGACCGCAATCAGTACCGGACGTTCATCCCATTTAGGGTGTTCCGCTGCAATCACGGCCGCCATGGCAATCTCACCTTGATAATCCATCGCGATATTCTCAAGCTCTACGGATGAAATCCATTCACCCCCAGATTTGATTAGGTCCTTGGCGCGATCACGAATTGAGAGATAGCCATCTTGATTGAGTGTGGCGATATCTCCGGTATCAAACCAACCATCATGGGTCAGGGCTGATTCGGATTTTCCGAAATAAGCATCGATAATCCAGTGACCTTTGATTTGAATATTCCCAGTGGTTTTACCATCGCGTTCAATTTCATTGCTGCCATTTTCTTCATCACAAATTCGCAAGTCAACGCCAAAAGGTGGGCGACCTTGATTGAGTCTGAGTTTGAACTTGGCCTGATCAGACAACGCATTGTGTTTGGCTTTGAGTTGATTGGCAGTGCCCAAGGGACTGGTTTCAGTCATACCCCAAGCATGAATGGTGTCGCATTGAAATTGCTCTTTGAAGGTTTTGATCATGGAGGCAGGGCAAGCAGAACCGCCGACCACATTGCGTTTCATGCTGCTGAGCGTGCTGCCTGACTGTTTAGCGGCTGCGAGTAAACCTTGCCAAATCGTGGGTACACCCAACGCCACAGTCACTTTATATTGATCGATCAACTGAACCAAACTAGCACCATCGAGACCAGGTCCCGGCAAGACCATGGTGCAACCGACCATCGCTGCGGCATAAGGCGTTCCCCATGCATTGACATGGAACATTGGCACCACCGGAAGCATCACATCATGCGCAGATAAATTGAGTGAATCGGGCAGTGCAATGGAATAGCTGTGTAAAACTGTTGAGCGGTGACTATAGAGCGCACCCTTTGGATTGCCAGTGGTTCCCGAGGTATAACACAACGAGCTGGCGGTGGTTTCATCGAATTGCGGCCATGCAAAATGATCATCGTGTGCTTCGATGAGTTCATCATAGAATTTTGCTTCTGGCAGAGCATCGACCACATCTTGGTCATAGGCACCTAAATAAATAAAATGCTCAACTTGGGGAATATGGGCTTTGACGCCACTGATTAAAGGTAAGAATGTTTTATCAAATAATAGGGCTTTATCTTGGGCATCATTAATAATAAAAATCAGTTGCTCTGGAAAAAGACGCGGGTTAATCGTATGGCAGATCATACCGCTTCCAGAAATGGCATACCAAGATTCTAAATGACGATGATTATTCCAAGCGATGGTGGCAATACGATCGTGTGGCTTTAAACCCAGCTGATCAAGTGATTTGGCAAAACGTTTTGCATGATTGGAGATATTCAGCCAATCGGTATGATGCATCGTGCCATCCGTATTTTTCGAGATCACGGCGGTATCGGCATGATAACGCGCTGCATGCTCAATAATGCTGCTAATCAGCAGCGGCTGAAACATCATACGTCCTTGCATATTTTATCCTTATTTTAAATTTCAAAATGATTGAAGTGCTTCTTAAAATACCTCTGACCAATCAATCTAAGTGACGATGAATCATCATGATCAAAAGTGTAAAGACTTTATCCTATAGAATTAATGCATTTAAGCAAGATAGACCGAAGCATTATTTTTGTAAAAAAATTTAAAATGCTTTTAAAAATACGATTGATTTCTAGGCATTATTTTAGGCTTTATTATCTCGATTTGATCAATTGACCAGAAATTAAAAATTAGTGCCCTAAAAACCTTGAACTATTTGCAGAGTATGATAAGTATAGTTACACATTACCGATCGTCATCAATGTTTCAGGATGAATTTTTTTAAATTGATGGCGGATTTTGACAAGGAGAGGGTCAATGTTTTTGCAGATTAGACGCTTGTTTTGTATTCATGCCTTTGAATACGAAATTGGGACAGACAGTAGCATCATCAAAGTGTGCCGAAAGTGTGGGGCATATCATCGCTAAGTTTTCTAAGCAGATCTCAATGGTTTAAATTATATAAAACGCACGCTCATTCTAGGGTGTATGAGTTTTTAGACGATTGAGTTTTGGGTAGAATAAGCCTTTTGAATAAGGTGCATGCAACATGTCTAAAGATTTTAATGCAGAGACCTATGTGGTCGATGACAATTTAGCCGACACCCTGCATTGGTTAAGCCGGCATCAAGATTGTTATGATCGTTTTTATTTTGATGTGTTGCAGCAAGAGTTACGGGTAGAACATGCCAATGGCATGGATATTATTCGTGAGGGACAATTTTTAAATGCCAGTTATGGCATCTTGATTACTTCATTGTGAATAATGCCTATTCGTGTCATATCACAGGTCACATGGATGGATCTTATTTTTTCCTGCCTTTGGGCTTTTCACGTGCATCGGCGAGTCTGTTTTTAAAATAACGATTAATTTAACAATTAAAGCCCGTATTTCGGGCTTTAATTTGATTTTGAGCTGAGCGTTTTAATCGTGATCAGATTAACTGGCCACTGCATCGACTGAAAGTTCAGCCGCTGTGGGTTTGGCTTTCTCTGCTACTAATCCAAGTTTCTGGAAGAGTTGACGATCTTGACCTTCACCTGCATTGGGAGTGGTCAGTAATTTTTCACCCGAGAATAATGAGTTAGCACCCGCCATAAAGGCCAAAGCTTGGTCCGTATCAGAGAGTGATTCACGGCCGGCTGAGAGGCGGATATAGCTGTTTGGCATAATGATCCGCGCCACAGCAATGGTGCGAATCCATTCAATGGTATCGAGTTTTTCAACGTCTGCCAGAGGTGTACCTTCGATAGGCACCAACATATTGATCGGCACAGACTCAGGGTGAATTGCCAGTGTGGCCAACTCATATAATACGCCGATACGATCATTGCGGTTTTCACCTAGGCCGACGATCCCGCCACTACATACTTTCATTCCTGCTTGACGCACATGATCGATGGTATTTAAGCGATCATCAAAGGTACGCGTGCTGATGATATGTGCATAATGTTCACGTGAGGTATCTAGGTTATGGTTGTAATAGTCCAAGCCTGCATCTTTTAGGCGAACCGCTTGCGAGGCATTGAGCATGCCCAAGGTCATACACGTTTCTAGACCCAGTGATTTAACTTCCTTCACCATTTCCAAAACATAAGGCATATCACGCTCATGCGGATTGCGCCATGCGGCACCCATACAGAAACGTGACGAGCCTGAGGCCAGCGCTTCTTTGGCTTCTTGAATCACCTTGTCGACTGCGATACGTTTTTCAGCTTCGAGTTTAGAGTCATAGCGCACTGATTGTGAACAATATTTACAATCTTCTGGGCATTTACCAGTCTTGATCGAGAGCAGGGTACTGACCTGAATACTGTTGGCTTCAAAATGCTGGCGGTGAACCTGTTGTGCTTGAAAAACTAAGTCTAGGAAAGGCTGTTCATATAAGGCTTGTATTTCTTGACGAGTCCAATCGTTGCGTGCTTGCATATTTTATCCATTTATCTTCAAACTGATTCGATCATACATGAATTATTGAAACTGAAAAGGGTCAAAAAGTTCAAAATAGGCAAGATATCACAATGAATTTGCCGTATTTAATTGAAAATTAGTCATCTCGTCAACAGCACTGAATTTAATAGCGAATTTGCAGTTTCGCTGCAAAGTTATTTGTCAGATTTAAACTGAATCATCAAAGATGGACGGCGTTGGGCCAGCCTAAGCAGAAACTTTGCTGCGAACAGGTGGCTGAGTCGGGCGGATTGGGTTAAATCTGTTGGGTATCGATCAAGCTGATCCTTGCTTGGGACTTTTGTCGTTGTTGCAGCAGTGCCCATTCAATATGCTCGTTCACGATCTCATCATGCTGATGAAGACCTTGCTCTAGGGCGACGACGATCTGCTCAGCATAGGGTGCATTGCCCAAACCGATGGCGATGTTACGCATAAAGCTTTGAAAGCCCGTACGGCGAATCGGACTGCCTTGGGTGCGTTCTAAAAAAGTCTCCTCATCCCATGACCAAAGATCGAGTAAAGTGACTTGATCTAATTGATGGCGCGGATAAAAATCCTCAATCTTGGTTTTTTTCGCAAAACGATTCCATGGACAGATCAACTGGCAATCATCGCAACCAAAGATACGATTGCCAATGGCTTGGCGATATTCAATTGGAATAATGCCTTTAAATTCAATGGTGAGATAGGCAATACATTTGCGAGCATCCAGCATATAGGGTTCGACAATGGCTTGAGTGGGGCAGATGTCGATACAGGCGCTACAAGAGCCACAGTGTGAGCTGGCAGGTGAATCGAAGGGCAAGTCTAGGGAGGTGAACAGTTCACCCAATACAAAGAAAGAGCCAGACTTTTTATGGATCAGTAGCGTATGTTTACCTGTCCAGCCCATGCCCGCATTTTCAGCTAAGGATTTTTCAAAGATCGGCGCAGAGTCCGCAAAGGGGCGCGATTCAAAGTCTCCCACTTTGGCTTTGATTAAATTTCCCAAGATTTTTAAGCGCCCACGCATGGTTTTGTGGTAATCCCGACCTCGGGCATAACGTGCAATGATGGCATTGTTTGGTGCATAAGGGATGTGGCGGGGTTTGGGTGACTCGACCAAATAGTCCATGCGCACGCAAATAATACTGCGTGTACCCGGTACCAATAAGGTGGGGTCGGCGCGCTTGTCGAGATTTTCCTCTAGATACTTCATGTCACCATGATAGCCGCGCGCTAAATACAGTTTGAAACGTTCCAATTCCGCTTGGCTATCGGGGCGCGCAATCACACAATCAGCAAAACCCAATGCCAAGGCCTGTGCCTTAATCCATGCTTTGAGTTGTTCAGGCTGTTCTAGACTGAGAGCAACATCCGCATGTTGATGTGCATCTACAGCATCCACAGAAACGGTCGGCAGATGAGTGACTACTGTGCTGTCTAGAGAGGTTTTTTTTGTAGAGTTGTGTGCGGACATGGTGCTGTTGCGCTGAGAGATAAAGCATTGCTGAGTTTAACAGATTCTAATTGTTGTGCGCAGTGTGGCGGTGGTTTTGTTGAGCATTCACGCATACAGCAAAAGATCACGAGGATCTGTGCAGTTAGACCTAATCTTTATTGATTTTCTTTTGGGTGTTTTTAAGGCGGGCATAGGAGGAGAGTTTCATCTTCGCTCTACTACGCAGTTTGACTTTAATATAGATCACGATGGCAAAGCAGGTGGTGGCGACGGTTAAAAATAAACTGTTCATGTAAGAAACAATTGAACTGAGATAACCAATCGTGGTTAAGCGGTTCATCATTTTGACCACTTGAGGACTACTTTCAACCCCCGTAATTGCCCAGCTACATAAATGTTCGCAGTTATTTAAAATGAGATGATAGTTATTTTCATGCATGCGACTGCGCATACGACGAACCACTAAGCGGCCTTTATACTTCGGTTGTTGATATTCACGAATGCTGATATTGCGACCACGCGAGAAGCTGTCGAGTGAGGTGGTTTCAATCGGTTTCTTTTTAAAAAAATGCGCCAATCCTGAGTAATGAATAACACGGCCTTTTCCGACATAAATACCATGATGACTATAAGCAAAATTTTTCACAATAAGATGAGCACCAAGTGGGTACTTCTTCAATCTTTTCTGCATGTTGACATCTGTCCAATAAACGCCACTGGGTTCTATTTTTATTGAAATATTCACGATTATACCGAAAAAATATCAACTGTGCTGCTATGCGTTAGATCTTGGAGGTGTGCAAGAATTGTCGACATTGGATTTGAGTTTGTTTATGTTAGCCTAGAATTTTTCTGCGGTGGGGCAACTTTAAAATGAAGCGACTTAATCGGCTGACTAAAATAGCCTTAATTGGTACCAGTGTTGCAATGGCAACGCCAGTATTTGCAGCCCTGACACATCATTATCAGCAGCTTAACCAACAGGGTTATGATGTGTTTCAAGTCGATCAGCTTCAGGATTTGAAGTTGTTTTTAAAGGATGAACAACAACGCAGTTTAAAGTCTTTCTCTGCGCTATCTAAAACCTTAAAACCCTGTGAAACTTTAGTTTTCGCGATGAATGCGGGCATGTATCATGCCGATTATTCACCTGTGGGTTTATATATCCAGCAAGGACGTCAGGATCAAGCACTCAATACGGCCAGTGGTTGGGGAAATTTCTTTATGCAGCCAAATGGGGTGCTGGCGTGGAATACACAGCAGGCCGTGATCAAAACCACCGCTGACTATCAAAAGTCAGGATTCCATGCGCAATATGCCACCCAATCTGGTCCGATGTTAATCACGCAGGGGGTGGTGAATCCGAAGTTTATTCAAGGTTCTGATTCGCTCAAGATTCGTAATGGCGTGGGAATTAAAAATAACCAGCTGTATTTTGTCATCAGTCGCGGCAAAGTGAGTTTTTATGATTTTGCGCAGTTTTTTAAGCAGACCTTGGCAGTGCAGGATGCGCTGTATTTAGATGGTTCAATTTCGAGTGTCTATTCACGTGCGCTGCAACGTCATGATACGCGATATCGTATGGGGCCAATGCTGGGTGTAGTAGAGCGTCAAGAGTGTAAATAGCCGAACTATAAAAATCACATTTCAATCTATGAATAGGTGCTATTGGACAGGGGCGGCAGGATGCTGCGCATTTTGCACTTCCTTTTGTTTTTGTTTTTTCTCTGCGTTGATTTGACGTTGCTGCTGTTCGAGGAATTCGCCATGACTGTCTTGAATCTGATTGTATTCACGTAGCGTGACTTTATTGTCCGCGCGAGCATCTAATATCATTTGTGTGGTCTTGGTGTCATTCATAATAAATGAGAATCTTTGCACACCTATTAAGTTGCGATTCTTTTTAATATCCGTTGCAATATCGCGCTGCCCATTTAAGAAATAAACCACGGTCATCAATCCACATAAAACTGCAAATATGACCGTTGTGACTTTGATGTAGGGCATCGAAAAGAACTCTGAAATTTTGATTTATTATACTTTAATTAAATCAAAAACTTAAACCTTAGGTGAGCTGTTTGTTATATTTTGGCATTGAAAAGTTGTTGGAATCGGAACGCATGATAGAAATAAAAAGTGCATTCCTCTCAGATATAAGGCTGTCATATTGAGCAGCCTTATATTTGCGATGAGATCAGGTTTAGATATGTTTAAACAATGCAGAACGGGATTCAGGGTTGGCACCATCTGCCGCACTCAAGAAGCGTTCGGTATGAATATCGCGCTCAAATAAACGACTTTGCATCAAGGTCGAGATCGCAGCATCAATCATCGGCGGTGGACCGCAGAGATAAGCCTTGTGACCTGAGCATTTGTTCTCAAAGTAATCTGCGACTGCTTCATGTACATAACCGGTAAAGCCAGTCCATTGATCTTCTTCCTTGGGCGCATTCAGCGCCGGGATATAACGAAAATTAGGATAAGTTTTTAACCAAGATTCAAACAAATCTTTGTTATACAGCTCTGCCACATCACGTGCGCCTTGAAACAGATATAGAATCCGAGTGTCAGATTGTTCAAGTAAGTCCAAGATCATCGACTGCGGGCTAGAGAGTCCTGAGCCCCCTGCGATAAAGATCATATCTTTGTCATCCGACTTGCGTACAAAGAACTGACCATAGGGACCAGAAAGCTCGAGCTCATCACCGACCTTCAGCTTTTCATGCACATAACTGGTGGCTGCACCACCAGGGACATGTCGAATGTGTAATTCCACGATGTCATCTTGGCTGGGTGAGTTTGCAATAGAGAATGCACGCGTTCCATCAATTCCCGGCAGCTGCAGGTTAATGTATTGACCGGCTTGGAACTGTATGCCGCGATCGAGTGCCAAGCGCACCCCTTTGATGGTCGGTGACAGGTCGATGATTTCGATGACTTTGGCTTGATAGTCTTCAACCAAATAGCCCATGAAATCTTCATCTTCATCCACGTCGGCTTCGATCACCATGTCGGACTCGGGTTTGCAGCAGCAGGCGAGGACTTTATTTTCTTCGCGCTCGATGTCCATCAAGGCAAAGGGTGAGGCATCACCGAGATCAAAAAAACCATCGGTGACTTGGACTTTACAGGTTCCACAAGTGCCATGTCCGCAAGCAAAGGGCAGCCACACGCCCTGACGCAATGCGGCATCTAAAATAGTTTGGCCTTCTTCCACCTCGATGGTGGTGCCGAGGGGTTCAATCGTAACTTGATAGCTCATGATGCACCTCGCTTAAACATGACTGCCGTGATAACCGCTTAAACCTGGGGTCATAAAGCGCAACAAGGATTTGTGGCCGAAGCCCAGTTCAGCCAAACTTTGCTCAGGCTGAGCTTGGATGCTTTGACCGTCCAACATAAATTGGGTCTGAGTCCAGTCAATCTGGCTAAATTCGGGGTGTTGTGAAAAACCCGCAGGCATCAATTCATCCAGAAGTTGTTGAAAGGTGGCATGAGGTGAAATTAAAAATGCTTTGGCTGAGCAAAATAAGGTGTGATGGTCCCAGCCGATATAGAGCAGGATATTGTCGCCGTAATTGCTTTGGGTATCGCGCGCAGCGAAGCTGTAATCTGGGGTAATTGCACGTACTGCCATGATGTTATTCCTTTATATCTTTTGGCTTAAGTCTGGATACTGCTTGGCATGTGGTTTGTTTCGATCGATGTGTGTTGATCGATCTCAATGGAGATTGATCAATCTGATCAGATCCTGCCGACAGCAGTATCCTGCCGAGTCGTTGTGAGCAATGCGGTTTAGCCAGCCTTGCCTTTCCATGTGTTCCAACGTTGTTGGTCGGGTGAACCTTCGATATCCATATTGTCTGCGCCGACATTGATGTTGTAGTAGTCACGCAAGATACTTTCGAGGTCTGGACCGCCACAGTTGCCTTGTAAGATTTGGTTCACGGGCATCCAGGCTTGGACATATTTTTCTGGCTCACGTTCAAAGATGTCATGGCAGCCATCGGAACAGGTGTGATAACGCTCACCTTGGTAGATGCTGTCGCGATAGCTAAACATCGTCGGATCACCGTCCATTTCAGTAAAGGTCATTGGAATCTGACAGATCTGACACAATTGCGG
>JASLIY010000134.1 GCA_030152675.1 Acinetobacter sp. | reverse complement strand
TTTTAAGTTGGAATATGCAACAGAGTTTAGATGAAGTATGATCTATCCTTGGATCAAATGCATCTAAATTAATTTGGGATAGTGTAGCAAAATGCAAAAAATCATGCTGACCTTATTCGTCGCTTCATTGCTTGGCGGATGTTCGATATTTGGGGTATACAAAGTAGATATTCCGCAAGGAACCCCTCTTACACAAGCGCAAGCTTCTAAAATTCAAGTCGGTATGACTTATCAACAAGTTCGATTCTTGCTTGGCAGTCCAACGATTACGGATCCAATGAATCCATTACGTTGGGACTATATATATAACTATATCCCAGGTACTTATGCGAAAAAGGCTAAAATTCCAGCCGCACATGGCCAACACTTAAAAGTGTATTTTAATGAGTCTGGTATTGTGAATAAAATCGAGGGTTTAGAAACGATCCCTGAAACTCAACCTGGCTTGCCGGCATCGAAAGAAGCCATTTTAAATGCTCCACCACTATAGCCAATTCTAGAGAAAAAGACACCCCTCAATTGAGGGGTTTTCTCATTATTTCAACTATTTAAAGCGATTCCCGCGACAATATCGTCCAACAGGATTGGCTGCTGCGCGCTTACGACGGATTTCTTTGGGATTGATCGTCAACGGGCGATACAGCTCCACTCGATCTCCCGGCTGTAGTTCATGATCAAGATCATGTACTTTCACAGAAAAAATACCGTAACTCAGCACTTCAGGAAGCGTGGTCATGCTGCGCAATCCACTCTGTTCAATCGCCTCGCCCAGCGTCATCCCAACATGAAAGTCGACATTCAAATAGAACTGCGCATCCGGCGTCGCATAGGCAACCCAAACCTGATCTTTACACATGGCCTGAGCTCCCGATGAGGTCGTTAAGCCAACAGCGCTTTGTGACATGTGCTGTGCCATTAGATAAATTGCCCAAGC
The DNA here is from genome assembly GCA_030152675.1 of Acinetobacter sp. Taxonomy (GTDB): domain Bacteria; phylum Pseudomonadota; class Gammaproteobacteria; order Pseudomonadales; family Moraxellaceae; genus Acinetobacter. The sequence continues at coordinate 13,965 of JASLIY010000134.1, read as the reverse complement.
AACGAGACGATCGCCAATACGATCGACAAAGGTAAAACAATACGAATCGCGATACGCCAGATGTTATAGACGACTTCACTGCTAAAATTCATAGCTTTGCGTAAATGACTGATTTTCATCAACCATCCCACAAAAATCGAATAGCCCAAACAGATCAGCAAACCCACCAGCATCAGCACGGGATTTAAAATCATCTGAATGCCAGGCACCAACCAAATCAGCAAGGCCGCAATAATGATCAGGTAGCGTACTGCCACGGCGACTTGGCGATGTTGCAGTTGTTCTTGAGCCAATTGAATCATCAATGCTGCGGCAAAGATCACAGTCAATAAAATACTATAAGCTGGCAACTGAGTACTGACCCCGAAGTAACCAAATGCGATCACGGCCAACAGTTGCGCCAACCAAATTGGCAATACCGTTTTTGAAGCTGCATCGTGTTGTTGCACTGCGTTTAAACTGCTCTGCCAGTACAAGCCCAATCCAAGACCGGTTGCAACCAAGGCCAAGATGGTGGCATTGCCCCACTCTCTAAACTCAATCGCAGTCACATGCCACGCCTGCAAGTTGGTGCCCATAACATTGGCCAACAGCAAAGAACCCAACACGCCGACCATCATCAACAGTAGCAAGATAGCACGCGGTACAAAGGACAGCGCCACACTCAGCAGCAAACAGACCAACAATGCAATCACTGGCTCCACGCCGAGTTGCAAGTAGGGCAAGCTTAAATCTGCAGTATTGGAAACGATACCACCAGCCAAAAATGGAATAAATACGCATCCCATCCAGCCCACGATACGCCACTTTGAGGATGCATCCGCATCTCGCGTCAAACTCGACAACGCATTCAAAGCTGTGGTTTTAGAACGTTTTGCCAAGGCAATTTCAAGATAGGCGATCGGAAGTGCCAAAATCAACATGCTGCCTAGCCATAGTGCCCAGAAGTCAATTTGACGATCGACCATGAGACCCAAACTTGGCGCAAGTCCAGCAATAAGAATAAATGATAAACAAAATGCCATGAGCGGCGATAACCATCGTGACATAGAATTGTCCTGCATGAGGTGTACCGATTAAAAGTCTTGCACTATTTTGCCTTTGTCCCTGCTGAAAATCAAAGCATAGACTGAAAAAATCAAACTGAATCAGGCCATAGCATGCTAAGACGTAGCAACCCATCGATCGCATACTGCTGTTGAGCAGCACGTGAGACCATCACATCGCAAGACCTGAGCCGAGGTATTTGAATTTTTAATGCTGATCGGCTTTGGTAACTCGGATTAAACTTGGATCTTGCTGTTCACGAATCAGGCGTTCAACCCGAGTTTGTCTTTGCGACAATGGCTCGCCATCTTTAAACAAGATCAATTCGCCAGGCTGATAAGACTGCCAATTTTCATTATGAGTCAAAGGTTCCGTGGTGATCACAGCCACGCGATCTTCCGGCGTGGTCACTTCACTAAAATCAACTTCCACATCTAGATCAATCAACTGTGCATGTTGAAATGGATACTCTCGTACCAGCCAATGTAGTTTGGTGGTGGCATAACTAAATAAAGCCTGACCATTGGACAAGCAAAAGTTAAAAGTCCCGTATTCTGCAATTTGCGGAGAGATTTCAGCCAGCGCATCAAAGATTTGATGTAGATCCGGTTCGATATACCCAAAACGCTGAACCAACTGATCGAGCAGATAGCAAAAAGCCCATTCACTGTCGGTATTGCCCACAGGGGTAAATCGGGCAGACAAGCGTGGATGAAACTGATGTAAATCGCCGTTATGCGCAAAGATCCATTGTCTGCCCCACAACTCACGACTAAAAGGATGAGAGTTTTCTAAGGTGATTTTGCCTTGGGTCGCTTTGCGAATATGCGCGATCACATTACGTGACTTGATCGGATAATTACGCACAAACTCTGCAATTGGCGATTCAACTGCAGACTGATTGTCGACAAATAGGCGACAGGCTTTGTCTTCAAAAAAAGCGATCCCAAAACCATCTGAGTGATCAGAGGTGATGCCTGCGCGTTGCGAAAAACCTCGGAAAGAAAAGGTAATATCCGTTGGGGTGGCGCAATTCATTCCAAGTAGTTGGCACATAATCATTCACATCACGAAGCTTTGCGTTATTGTGCATCACTCCCTGATCGCTTGCAAATCAGAAAAGCGTCAAGCGATGACCTGAACTCACATTGATTGGCGTTGCAGCATTTTGTTGTGCACGAATTTTTTAGCAACATCATTCACATCTAAAAATACAAAATAATCCAAGCAGTTAAAGTCTTGATCATGAAAAGCTTGTGTAGACAATTGTGCATTCATGCTCAAGTACACTTGAAACAGCTTGGGCATGCGTTCATCTTGGACAAAACTAAACTCAGGATGCATCGGTTCATAGGCAGGCTGAGCTGCGACTTGAATACGTTGCTTGGTGGGCAATTGTTTGATGTGCTGATGGGTGTAATAAGCACGCGCGAGATTGTCTTGCAAACGGATACTGACACAACCGATCAGATGTTTGGCCTTCATTTTCCACAGCACCGTCGGTACCAAATTGAGCCATAAAATCGATAAAGCACGCCCCTTGCGATAGCGTGGGTGTACACAGGTTCGACCGATTTCGACGATATTGGAAAGATGAGAAAGTGATGAAACATCAAATTCTTGTGCGCTATAACTTTGGCTTAATTCATGACCTTGCAGTAATTTCAAGCGTGTATAGGCCACGATCTCATTGCTAAATTTGTCACGCAACACCGCATGTTCACAGTCGAGATCATAAAGGTCTTGATCGAGGCCGTTTTTAAATTGAATACCGAATTGTTCAGAAAACTGTTCAGCGCGAAATTTTTGGACTTGTTTTAATTGTTTAAGATCTTCGACCCATTCGAAGCGATATTGCGATTGTGGTTTTTTATTTGCAAGTTTAGTTCCCAGCTTATTTCCGAGCAACGGTAGGCTTAAATTTTGTCTATATTGATTGATTTTGGCAAACATAGTTTAGGACTCCATGTACTTTGATTTACACTATGCAATCCTCATGACAAAATCATGACCAATCTATGATGGTTTAAATAAGCCACCTGAGTGGCTTATTATTTAAATTATTTGGAGCTTTTACTGCGGTTGGTAATCAAAGTTCCAACACCGTGATCGGTAAAGATTTCCAACAAAGTTGCATGCGGAACACGACCATCCACGATATGGGCACTGACCACACCACCTTTGACCGCATCGAGTGCACAACCAACTTTCGGAATCATGCCGCCATAAATCACACCAGTTTCAATCAGTCGATCGACTTCTTCAGTACTTAGTCCTGTCAGCAAGTTTTTATTCTCGTCCAAGACCCCACTGATATTGGTCAACAAGATCAATTTCTCTGCACCGAGTGCTTCTGCCACTTTACCGGCCACCAAATCTGCATTGATATTATAGGTATTGCCAGCATCATCGACCCCGAGTGGTGCAATCACGGGAATGAAATCACTATTGCCAAACATTTCCAAGACATCAGTTTTCACACCCACCACTTCACCCACTTGACCTAAATCGATCTGCTCAACATCACCATTTTCCAATGTTTTTTGCATAAACAATTTACGTGCACGTAGCAAATTACCATCTTTACCTGTGAGACCAATCGCACGACCACCATGTTGATTGATCAGATTGACGATTGACTTGTTGACGCTGCCCCCGAGCACCATTTCCACCACTTCCATGGTCGCGGCATCGGTCACGCGCATGCCATCAATACGATCTGTCTCACGACCAAGTTGCTTGAGGAAGGCATCAACTTGTGGTCCTCCGCCATGTACCACGATTGGATTTAAGCCAACTGTTTTGAGTAATACAATATCTCGGGCAAATGAACTTTCGAGTTCAGGATCAGTCATGGCATTGCCACCATATTTGACCACCAGCGTTTTACCTGAAAAACGTTGAATATAAGGTAAAGCCTCGGTCAAAATTTGTGCTTTATCAGTGCCAGTATGCTGATGTGACATTCGCCTCTCCTATTGAGTATTTATAATATCCTGTGCAATCAATGGGTAACGATCACACAGCATGGAAACGAAATGGTGGCGGATTTGATTGAGATCCGATGCGGTATCCGCATCAAAGCGGACTGTAAAGAAATCCCCCGTATTCGATGCTCGAATAATGCCAAAACCATGATCAAAATCAAGCCTTACCCCATCTATTTTGCTTAATGCAGCATTAAACTTTTGGCTTGAACTGGCGATTTCACTTAAGACCAAGTGCGGATTCACATTGTGGGTACTGATATAAGTATCTTCGGTATAGAAGCGTTCTGGGTAGGCCGCCAGAAGTTCCGAAAGCATTTTATTGGGAAACTGACTCAGATATTCCATGACCCGCAGCGCCGCATATAGACCATCGTCATAGCAAAATCCACGACCATCATTAAACACGTAATGACCGGCATACTCGCCACCAAAGATCGCCTGTCCCTTGGACTTGGCCATATATTGACGTAAAAAACTACTGCCTGTACGGATCATTTTGGCTTTACCACCAAGAGCTTCAATGCTACGACGTACCATGGATGAACATTTCACATCAAAGACGATTTCACCCGACGGCTTATGTAATAAACACATTTGCGCCAGTAAGGCCAGCAATCGATCCGCAGAGATGATATTGCCCTGCTCATCAATCAAAACCACACGATCACCATCACCATCCAACGCGATCCCCAAATCCGCTGAATGTAGACGCACCTGTTCTCTGATCAGGTTTAAATGAATCGCTTGTGATGGATCGGGAGCATGATCCGGAAAATGCCCATTGGCCTCACAACGGATTGCGATGACCTCACAGTTCAACTGCTTGAGTAGAATTTCTGCCGTCATGCCAGCCGAGCCATTTAAACCATCGAGCACGACTTTTAAAGGTCTTTTTAGTTGAATATCTTGGCATAAACTTTCGATATAAGCGCGATAACGATCAGGTCTAAACTGATGTGGAAGATGTTGCACTGGATTAAGTGATGCTTGGCGGTACTGTGCTATACAGGACGGATAAAAGCCCTGTGCGCATGATGCAATCTGTTGAATATCTTCTGGACTGGGTGGCTGATTCTGCACAATCCACTTCACACCATTGTCACTCTTTGGATTATGACTGGCCGTGATCATGATGCCATTGCCCTGATATTGACGCGCAACATAGTAAAGCTGAGGCGAGGAACAACAACCGATATCAATGACTTCAAAATCTTGCACAAGAATATCGTGCATGATCTGGGCATAGTGTGGACCAGTAAGACGTGCATCATAACCGAGCACAATTTGAGTTTGACCGTTTGATTTAAATTTTTGTGCGAAGGCATGCGCAATCGCTGCAATCACTTGAGCATTTAACAGCTCTACTTTTCCACGAATATCGTAGGCACGAAACACTTGATATGGGAAATCATTGAATTGTGTATTCATAGGCAACTATCTTTTTTCCCCCAAGAACTCATCCCTTGGGGCGACATTTGATCATGTTTAGAAAATCCAAACGTGTCTGCACCTCCAAAATATTGGAGGTATCATAAGATGATAACTATATAACTTTTATTTTTTTTAGAAACATTTGTTTTGTTAATTCCGCTTGAATATTTTTCGCTCTTTTTCGTTTAACTTCAAAGAAATAAATTTTATTTATTATGCTATAGATTTAAATATCATGATCTTATGCATGTAAAATAAGTTTAAAAACTTAGCCGACACTTATACTGAAATCGCTGACGATCGCCAATTTATGTAACACCCTCAGGCATCGCGCACCGATCTCAGCTATGATTTCCATCTGTCGTATTGGAGCTTCAGTCTTATGTATACCGGAATCGTACTTGGCACAGAACATGTGCATCGCGTCACCGAACACGATGGTTATGCCACAATCTTAATCACTGACCAACAAGGCTTTTTTAAGCAGATCTTTCTCGGCGCCAGCGTTTCCATTGACGGCGTTTGCTTAACCGTGAGCCAAATCTTAGAACATGAACAACTGATCGGCTTTGATGTCTCAGATCTCAGTAAACAATTGACCACGCTTAAAAATTTAAAAGCCGGCTCAGCAGTGAATGTGGAGCGCTCCTTTAAACTTGGAATGGAGAATGGTGGACATAATCTATATGGTCATGTCGAAGGCATCACTGAAATTGTGGGCTTAACACGACATGGGCAAACCCTCCACCTCGACCTTAAAATTCCAGATGAGAAGATAAAGTATTTCTTTTTAAAAGGTTTTGTCGGCTTACATGGCTGTAGCCTGACCGTCAACCAAGTCGATAAACAGGCGAGCACGATCTCCGTCGACTTAATCCCTGAGACCTTACGCTTAACCAATTTCAAGGCTCTCAAACTCGGTGATCAACTCAATTTTGAAATCGATCAAACCACACGCACCCTGGTAGATACCATCGAAGGCATTTATGCCAATCGCCTCAGCGCGGCCAGTCAAATGCCATGACCCATTCCACAGGTCTGAGCCAATCACCTTCTCAATATTTGTTAGACAATCTGATCAAAAAGCTGTCCTCTAGTGATATTGGCTTGACCCCAACAGCGCTTAATCTTTGATCGCATAAAGACGTAGGATAGATTCTAAGAAAAACAATCATATATTTTTCGAGTGCGCACTCGCACTCGTGAGGAGTCTTGTCTATGAATGCGACAGTGAAGATTTCAAATCGTGCTGGTGCCTCATTTCCAGTACGTCGAATGAATTTTAATTTTGATGATGTACCTGAATATTGGGTCAATGGCTCAGCGGGTCTTACTCATTTTATGACGGCGCTATCCGCGTTATTTCCTGCCGGTGAAAAGTTCTTTATCGACAGTGTGCGTGCGGTACGTTCCCACCCTGCTGTGGTCAACAATGCAGAATTGCAAAAAGAAATCAGTGCCTTCATCGGCCAAGAAGCCATGCACACCCACGAACATATTGGCTTTAATGCCGCGGCTCAACGCTACGGACACGATGTGGATCACTTGGATGCATTTACCGATAAAACCATTCAAGCCGGACGTAAATATTTTGGTAAGCTCATGCGGCCTTTGGGGGTGAGCCAAGAAATGTTCGACCTGATGGGAACCACTGCACTCGAGCACTTTACAGCAACCATTGCCTCACAACTGCTAGAGAACCAGCATCTACAAGCTTTAATGACCGATGAAACCATGGCCACGATGTGGTACTGGCATGCGATTGAGGAAAATGAACACAAAGCTGTCGCCTATGATGTTTTTGAAGCCATTTTTGGTCAAGGTCCTCGGGCTTACGTAGCCCGTTGTGGCTCCTTAATCATCGCGATGAGCACTTTGTTTATCGTACAAAATTATTTTCTATTGCGCTTACTGCAACAAGATCAACAACTAAACCTCAAAGCGCTCAAAGAGATTTATGATTTTGCTTATCGCCCGTCCACTGGCATTATTTCAGGTATGCGTAGAGAAATGGCGCTGTATTTCAAGCCGAAGTTCCATCCAAATCAGTTGGATACCAAGGCACTACTCAATACTTGGCGTGCCAAACTTGGGCTTTAAAACCATATAAATCATTTTTTTCAAGAATTGGCACGGATCAGGACTTGCAGCGAATCTGTGCCTATCTATAATAGCCGGCAACTTTTAAACCGAATACATCATCATGATTCGTTTGATGCAGCAACAGGATTTGGCTCAGGTTCATGCCATTGAACAACGCGTACAAAGCCACCCATGGAGTGTGCAGCAGTTTGCCCAGTCTTTGGACAGTGATCATTGTTACGTGATCGAGCTCAACAATGGTGTCGTTGGGTTTTGTATCTTGCAAACGGTCTTGGATGAAGCCAATTTATTATTGATGGCCATTGATCCTGACTATCAAGGAAAAGGCTTGGGTGCAGAGCTTTTGGCACAGTCCATAGAGATGCTCAGCAACAATCCAGTGCAAATTTTTTTAGAAGTACGGGAAAGTAACGCGGCTGCCGTTGCACTGTATCAGAAATTGGATTTCCATCAGATTGATCTCAGACGCAACTATTATCCGAGTAGCGATGGCAAACGTGAACATGCGATTATCATGGTGAAAAACTGCACGGATGATTTCGCTAGTTTATTTAAATAATTCAATTCAGCCGTTCTTTATGTCTCATTGCATTATTTATATTTCATCTCGTTCTTTATATGGGATGCGGTTATTTAATCGGTTATTTAATAATGCTGTCATTCCATTCCGCAGGTAAGGTGGTCATTAAAGTACTCCCTAACTTGTGGATTTCCTCAGCATCTAAGATCCGATTTAAACGACGCCATTTCCCATCAAGCAGCAACTCAATCGGACTGTATTGGGTTTTATAGTTCATCTTGTCAGAGTGCGGCACCCAATACCCGAGATAAACAAACTCGTGTTGCATAGCTTTGGCATATTCAATCTGTTTTAAGATCGCAAACACCCCCAAGGAACGTTGCTGGTAATCAGGGTCAAAAAAAGTATAGACCGCTGAAATGCCATCATCCAATTGATCACAGGTCGAGACACACAGCAGTTGATCGTCTTTCCACAATTCTAGAAAAAAACTATCACTACAGCTTTGAATCAAGAACTTATCAAACTGATCGTAGCTGGGTGGAAACATATCCCCATTGGCATGTCGTTGATTGATATAACGTTCATATAAATCATAATGCAGCTGAGAGGCTTGCTGAGTACTGACCCGGCGTAAGGTCAGATCCTGATTACGCTTCCAAGCCTTTTTTTGACGACTGTTGATTTTAAAATCCTGCACAGGCAGACGGCAGGATAAACATTGGCGGCAGAGATGGCATTCGGGACGATAGACAAAATCACCACTGCGTCTAAAACCTAAACGGGACAGTTCCGAAAGGGTCACCACATCAATACGATGTGCAGGATCTAAAAACACCATCCGCGCAGACTTCTTCTCTAGATAACTACAGTCATGCGGCGGCGTTATATAGTATTGCAAATCGTTTAATAGGGACTTGGGATGATAAGAGTTCATAATGGTATCCCTCCAACGATTAGGTTTTTTTAGTTCACGAAGAATAATTTATTCATTGGGTCTACGCTTGAGTAATTGAGCATTCAAAGCGATGTCGTGACTTGAAAATACACTGTCTTGGTATCTTTTCCAATCAATGCCCGGCTGTTTAACAACATCTTGTAACGATTTAAGGTACGCTTGGCGAGAAATTGAACAAGCCCCCATGCTTAAAAGGTGATCATTCACCAATTGACAGTCGATCCAAGGCAAGTCGTGTTCTTGTCCAATCAGCATCAAGCTATAAAACGCCATTTTAGAGACATCAGTTTCTGTACTGAACATCGATTCGCCAAAACAGCCACGTCCAATCGTCACGCCATATAGGCCACCGACCAAAGCATTTTCGTCATTCCACACCTCAATACTGTAGCCATAACCCGCTGCAAACAATTCGCTATAGCCACAAATAATATCCTCTGAAATCCAGGTTTCATCGGCATAGCTGCGTGGCAACGCACAGCGACGGATCACCTGTTCAAATGCTTGATTGACCGTAATGCGATAGTCTTTTTTCTTCATACTGCGCAGCAATGATTTACTCGGGCGATAATGCTGCGGCTCAATGATGCAGCGTGGCTCCGGGCTCCACCAACAGATCGGCTCCCCCTCAGAGAACCACGGAAATAAGCCATGTCGGTAAGCTTCATACAAGGTTTCAGGACGTAGATCAGCACCGATACAAATCAAACCTTGCTGATCTGGATCTGCACTGATGGGATCAGGAAATATATATTGGGATTGGGCAAGCATTGCATGAATGTCAAACAAATAAATTAACTTATCTTAGCTGATCCAAGCACATGAACCCAAGTCTGTTGATTGAACGCATTTGTTGCTGACATAAAAAAACCCCACCCGAAGGTGAGGTTAGTCTGAGTTACCGAGGCTTAAGCCGCGGATATCAAATTATTGTTTTTCGTAGATGCTGATTTCAACGCGACGGTTTTGCTCACGACCTTGTGGTGTGGCATTGCTCGCGATTGGGTTTTGTGCACCATGACCTTGAGCATTGATACGGCCTGAAGGAATACCTTGACCTGCCAAGTAGTTTGCAACTGATTGTGCACGTGATTGTGACAATGGGATGTTGATTGAATCATTACCGGTGTTGTCGGTATAACCTGTCACTAAGATGACGCTACGGTTATCTTCAGCCAAAGTTTGTGCAACTTTGTTTAAAGTACCGTAAAAGTTTGGTTTGATGTTTGATTTGTTGGTATCAAATGTAATGCTACCAGGCATTACCAAGCCAACCGAACCGTCTGGATTACGGTTTACATCTACACCACTACCTGCCATCTGATCACGTAGTTTTTTCTCTTTATTATCAAGATATAAACCAGTACCCGCACCAACGATTGCACCAATCGCAGCAGCACGGTTATTTTGAGCTGATGTATTGGCATTTGAACGTGATAAACCGTAACCTGCTAGAGCGCCTAAGCCTGCGCCGATCGCAGTTTTATTATAATCGCTCATTCCGCCGCCAGTACCATTGCCAGTACTTTGACAACCAGTAAGTGCGACAGCCCCGATAACGACCGTAGAAATGACTAGTGCACGCATGACATGCCTCCAAGTTGTGTTGTGTTTTTAATCTGTTGCAAGAATGCTAAAAAAATCAAAGAGTGACCATTGATTTTTTGTTAAGAATACCCGTTTAGATTACACTTTGTCATAAATAATTCAAAAAATTGCAAAATAGGTCACCATATTTAATACACAATTGCTTTTCGACATTCCTTATTTGTGTGAGTCAGCTTAATATTACATCACATTACGTTTTACCATTATATTGATATTAGGGAATGTTCTATGTCATCACAAAAGCAGAAACAACCTCTATTAAAAAAAATCTCGAAAGGCTTAACCGTAGGTTCGGTGATTACCGGAAGTACCTTCTTGCATGGGCCACCAGTTTTGGCACTGGGGTTGACCAAGTTGTTTAAGCAATCTGCCAAGGTCGATGAAACCAATATCAATATCACCAACAACTGGCTGGGTGTAAATAACTGGTTAATTGAAAATGTCCTCCCCGAATTGGAGTGGGATATTTCGATTGATCCAGCACTCGAGTTAAGCATGCAAGGTCGCTATCTCATGACCTGCAACCATCAAAGCTGGGTCGACACCACGGTCAATCAGTACTTTGGTTTAAAACGCATGCCTTTAACGCGCTTTTTCACCAAATGGGAGCTGATGTTTATTCCCTTTGTCGGTCAGGCCTTCAAAATTTTGGGCTTTCCGATGATGAAACGGCATAGCAAAGCGCAAATCGCCAAAAACCCAGCGCTGAAAAACCGTGACCTTGAAGAAGCGCGTCGTGCCTGCCAGCAATTGCTCAGCCAGCCGTTTACCCTGCTCAACTATCTAGAAGGCACACGCTTTACGCCGGAAAAACATGCGGCACAGCAATCGCCTTATCAACATCTACTCAAAGCCAAAGCAGGTGGTTTGGCTCTAGCGCTGAATATATTAGGGGATCAAATTGATGCCTTCGTGGATATGACTATTGTCTATCCGGATGGTGTGCCGGGTTATGGAGAATTCTGGCTTGGTGATGTCAATCGAATCGCCGTGAATTTGCGTAAAATTGAGATTCCAGCATGGGTACTTGAAGGCAACTATGAAGATGATCCACAATACCGCCATGACTTCCAACAATGGGTGGATGATCTTTGGTTGGAAAAAGATCAGTTGATCCAAAGTATCAAACAAAAATATCAGTCTACAAGCGACTGAAACGCTCTTACTTATAGGCTGAATAGGATCTGAGCCTAGATGAAAGCGCTTTTATTCGTGTCACTGATTCACGCTGAAAAAATTAAGGATGATGATGTCAGATTCCACTCAAACTCAACAACAAGGCTTTAATCGTGGGCAGCACAATAGCCTCTCATGGAAGTTATTTCTGCTCTACGATATGTTCATGATGTTGATCATCGTGATCAACTTGTTCTGTTTGGCTGCAAATGCATTCTTAATGAGTCATTTTGCGGTTTGGTTCTTTGACCTCACCCAACTGCCTGAGCTGTTGGAGTACTATCGATCTGACCTGCATCCTTGGGTGATCAAAACCGAAAGCTGGTTTATCACCTTTTTGATCTTTGAACTTGGCCTACGTTGGTTGATTGCGATTGTGCAAAAGCATCACCAACGTTGGTTCTTCTTCCCCTTCATTCACTGGTACGAAATTCTGGCCATTGCACCGCAGTTACGTTTCCTACGTTTACTTCGTGCAGGCGTCATTGCCTATCGTCTGCATGAGATGGGCTATCGCGTCATTCCAGAAAATATGCGACTCAAGCTCAAGTTTTACTATGGCATGCTGATGGAAGAGTTGTCTGATCGTGTCGTCATGACCGTGGTAGATGGGATTCGTCACGAACTCGATACCAGTTCAACGCATAAAAAAGTCATTCATGACTTGGTTGATCACCATCGTCAAATGTTCTCACAAGCCTTCACTGAACTTCTACAAGAGAATCTGGCCACTGAACTTAAAATACAACAACCCAATTTGGCCTATCAGGTCGGTCAAATCGTCAACAAGGCGGTCGAAGACACCCCTGAACTGACGCAGATTTTACGTCGTTTGCCCATCGTCGGTGGACTACTTGAAAGCCAATTGCAAAGTATCGGCCAGCGTTTAGGTGAAAATATTACCCAGGGTTTGATTGAACCCTTGACCATGAATAGCCAAACGCAGAATAATCCGATTTATCAACATATTGGTGAAAAACTCAGTAATATAAATATTGAAAATCAAAAACTTGAGCAATTGGTTGAGTCTGTCGTATATGAGAGTTTAGATGCCATCGCCAAACAGGTTAAAATTAAGCAGTGGAAACTCGAACTTGAACAATTTGAAGCAGCTAAAGATTAATCAATCCATTGAAAATATTTGTATCTTTGCTAGAGAAATCACTCAATTTGTTCTAGGATTTGCTCTATTTCATCTTTTAATCCGATATGACAATAAGTTCGGATCTCCTTAAGGAATAACTATGGCTGATATACGGATCACCGGCAGAATGGTTAATTTTACCCGATTAACCTTTGATACGCATGATCATGATGTCATCCGTCAACAGCTGACGACTATGCTCAATGACACGGCCTCACAAGGGGTTTTGGTGATTATTGACACTACAGTCGAGCAAGAACTCATTGCTTTGATTCAACTTTTAGTAAGCTTAGACCTGCAACCGATGGCCGTCATTGATGGCCTTCTCGGTGACCAAGCACGTGCAATTCAGTTCCCTGTGATTGCGGCAGATCGACCACTACAACGAATCAAAGCAACACGTGAGCAAGCGATTGAATCCGCCCCAGTTGATCTGGCGTCCGATTCAAGCGCAACCCAACATACATTACTCAGCAGTGCTGCAAAATCTGTCAGTCATATGACCTCGTATCACGATGAAGTTTTACGTACAGGACAGTGCTTGGTTCAAGACCACGGCGATATCATTGTCAATGCAGGGATTAACAGTGGCTCTGAAGTGATTGCTTCAGGAAATATACATGTCTACGGTAGTGTTCGTGGTAGAGTTATTGCCGGTGCAGGCGGTAATATCAGTGCGAGAATTTTTTGTCATTCTTTAGAAGCCGAATTGGTTTCTATTGCGGGAACCTACTGTGTAGCAGATGATATTCCTGAAAATTTGATCAAAAAAGCAGTACATATTTACTTGAATGATCAACAAGAGCTAGAATTTCAAGCTCTTGAATTTTAATGTATAAACTAAACACCATAAGAACCCGTACAACGGGGAAACGACCATAATAGGAGTGGATTCGGTGGCGAAAATTGTTGTCGTTACATCAGGCAAAGGTGGTGTAGGTAAAACTACAACTAGTGCATCTTTTGCAACAGGTTTAGCCCTACGTGG
>JASLIY010000011.1 GCA_030152675.1 Acinetobacter sp. | reverse complement strand
TGAACCTTTGCCTTTGCTATTCTGATCTTGCGCTTGAATATCTTTGCTTTTAGCACTGGGACTTCTCGTCTCTTTGCCTTTAGCATCTGAACTTCTCGTTTCTTGATTTCTCGTTTCTTGATTTTTAGTCTCTTGGTTTTTCGTCTCTTGATTTTTGCTTGAGGCATTTTGCTGTGTGTTGTGATGACCACGGAGATTGGATTTTTGCTGTTGCTTGGACTGACTTGCGACGTGCTGACTTTCGGCATACTGAACATGTTGGATATCGGCATGATGGTGATAAGCCATGATAAAACCTCTGTTGAACGCTCAAATTGATCCCAAGTCTTTAATACCTAAAGCCATGCAATCTTTAAAAAAGCCAACAGGGTAAACCCATATGAATCAATCATGCAGACTAAAAATGTAAGAAATTTTACAAACCGAGATCTATTTTACTTAAGCATTTATTTTTGAGATGTTTTATTGGGATTTTATCAACTCAGGCATTTTTACTTATATCGCACAACAGCTTATTTATTCAGCACCAATGCATTGAATCAACTTCAGCCTCAGCTTTGCTTTATAAACGGACAGGGATTGGTATAATTGCTTTCTTGAATTTTTCTTATTATGAATGCTCAGTGCGCAACCTCTGCGAGAGGTCGGCAGCTCAGCGGAGTTTGGAACACCTATGCAAACCTATCTTGACCTTTTACAACACATTCTTAGCCATGGTGGGGACAAGGGAGATCGAACCGGAACCGGCACGCGCTCAGTGTTTGGTCATCAAATGCGGTTTGATCTTTCCCAAGGTTTCCCACTCCTAACCACCAAGAAAGTTCACTTCCGTTCCATCGCCATTGAATTACTTTGGTTTCTCAAAGGTGACACCAATGTGCAGTACCTCAAAGATAACAAAGTCAGCATTTGGGATGAATGGTCGACAGCTGAACAAACTGCACGTTTTGGTCGTCCAGCTGGTGAGTTGGGCCCAGTCTATGGTCATCAATGGCGCAACTTTGGCGCCAGCCAAGATCAACATGGCACCTATCAAGCGGATGGCTTTGATCAAATCGCATGGTTGGTAAATGAAATCAAAACCAACCCCAATTCACGTCGCCTGATCGTATCCGGTTGGAACCCTCAGGAAGCAGAACAAGTTGCGCTACCACCGTGTCACACCTTGTTCCAGTTCTTCGTTCAAGATGGCAAATTGTCCTGCCAACTTTACCAACGCAGTGCCGATGTGTTCTTAGGTGTACCGTTTAATATTGCCAGCTATGCCCTACTCACGCACATGATCGCGCAGGTGTGTGGTCTGGGGGTTGGTGATTTTGTTTGGACAGGTGGGGATACGCATTTGTATAGCAATCACTTTGAACAAGCCAAACTACAACTTACACGTACACCATTGCCGCTATGCCAGCTTAAACTCAACCCAGAAGTGAAAGATATTTTCGAGTTTAAGTTTGAAGATATTGAAATTATCGGTTATGAATCACATCCAGCAATCAAAGCGGCGGTCGCAGTATGAGTTTTAATGATTTAGAAGTTGTTCATGTGGTGGCCATGGATCAGCAGCAGTGTATCGGTCAGGGCAATCAACTGCCTTGGCATATCTCAGCGGATCTCAAACACTTTAAAGCCATTACGCAAGGTGGCGTGGTGATCATGGGTCGTAAGACTCTAGAGTCGATGGGACGCCTGTTGCCAAATCGCGTCAATTGGGTCATTACACGTGATCCTTCATGGTCCTTTGAAGGTGCAAAAGTCGCACATAGTATCGAAGACGCGCTCCAACAGGCCGAGGCCGATGTACTGGCTTCTGAAAAACCAGACTGCGTATTTATCATTGGCGGTGGAGAAATCTTTAAGCAAAGTATCGCCATCGCAGATCGCCTAGAACTGACGCATATCCAACTTGATGTCCAAGGGGATACTCACTATCCAGCAATTCCTGAACAATTCAATAAAGTCTCGAGTGAGCAACATATTGATGACAAAACGGGGATTGCTTTTGAGTTCGCAACCTATCAAAAATAGTTGCGACTTCACATAACTAAAGAATAAATATGCACAATATCGGGAAAAAAGAATTTTTTGCGGCACTGAGCATGATGATCGTTCATGCCGCCTTTAGTTTATTTGTGATTCTGAGCTCGGTCTGGCTGAGCTTCGCGATTTGGATTCAGCAACCTGGCGGTTGGCTGATCAGTCGCATACTGATCGGCGTGTGGATTGTATTTGCGCTCAGTATCTTGGGGATTTATTTTAGTCGGCATCTACTCAGTCGCCGCAAAGATATTGTGCTCTATGTGGTGGCCTTTGCTCTGAGTTTAGGCTGGTATTTTAGTATCCCGGCCAAGCAAGACCGCGACTGGAGTCCCGATGTCGCCAATATTTTTAGTTATGAGAAGCAAGGTGATCAAGTCACTATTCACAATGTGCGTAACTTTGACTGGAAAAGCGTAGATGATTTTGAGGAGCGTTGGGAAACCCGTCATTACGATCTCAACAAAATCACAGGCATCAACATCATCACCTCCTATTGGATGGGGCCACAAATTGCACATACCTTGGTGAGTTTTGATTTTGCTGATCAAAAACCCTTGGTGTTTTCAATCGAAATTCGTAAAGAAAAAAACGAATCCTTTTCAGCAGTGGGCGGCTTCTTTCGCCAGTTTGAACTCAGCTTGATTGCAGCGGATGAAAAAGACATCGTTTATACGCGCAGTAATATCCGTGGTGAAGATGTGTATTTCTTTCCGATCCACATGCCTCAAGCTGCGATGAAAGCCTTGTTTCTCGAGTATTTAAAAACCTCTGATCAGCTCAATGCACAGCCAAAATGGTATAACACGGTAACCAGTAACTGCACCACGCTGATTTTTGATATGGCACAAGCGATTGAATCCAATACTTTGCCAAGTGACTATCGTCTACTGGTTTCTGGTTATATTCCGAACTATCTTTACGATCTCGGGGTCTTAGATTCACGCTGGGATATACAGCAGTGGTATCAGCATGCACACATCAATCCACGCACCCAAGACTTTTTACAACAGCCTGATCAAAGTAGTGAACATTTTTCAGCATTGATTCGTCAAGGCCTCCTTACGCAAACAGTGCAGAGCGACTAGATTTGTAATACAAGTATGAAGAACAAGACTTAAAACCCATACACAGTCGGGCTAGTGATGAAGATATTTTTTTGTTCTTATAGCCTGCAACTGTTTACTAGAGACTGAATATGATGTTTAAAAACCTTCTTGCCACTGCAATATTGGCTTCCTCACTCAGCTTTGTTGGCTGTAATAGCCTGCCAGGTCAAGCGCAGCAACAGCAAAACATCCAATTACTTCAAGGCAAAACTTGGACACTTAGCCAAATCGGTGCGACAGAAGTAAAATCAAGCGCGGATTCATCTCGTACCCCGAATCTACAATTTGATGCAGCCACTAACCGTGTCAGCGGCACAGATGGCTGTAATCGCCTGATGGGGGGCTTTGAGCTCAAAGATAAACAACTGCAATTCTCCGCACTGGCATCCACGAAAATGATGTGCATGGACAATATGCAACAAGCCAATGACTTCAATCATGCATTGGGCAAAGTGACTGGCTATCAAGTTTATGGCAGCACGCTGAAACTTCTCGATGCACATGGAAATGTCTTACTGACGTTTAAGGCCAACAGTGCAAGTTAACACTGCGCTTCAAGCGCAGCATCATTGAGTTGGAATTGCTTGAAGAGACCGTATTACGGTCTTTTCAGCGTATAAAATGGCGTTAATAAGATGCAAATAAAAACTTGAACTGTATGCGTAAAAATTCTTAAACTTAAAAGCTGAAATTTGAACTCCCCGCTCCTTTAAATCATTGGAAGACATAATATGCAACAAGCACTTTTTGGTGGTGGCTGTTTTTGGTGTGTAGAAGCCGTATTCTTGGCCTTAAAAGGCGTCAATCACGTCACCAGTGGTTATGCTGGTGGTCATACTGAAAACCCAAGCTATGCACAAGTCTGTGAGGGCGATACCAATCACGCTGAAGTTATCTTGATTGACTATGATGAGACTCAGATTCAATTCAAAGACTTACTCGATGTATTCTTTGCTACACACGACCCAACTACGCTTAATCGTCAAGGCAATGATGTCGGCACTCAATACCGCTCTGTGATCTTCTATGCCAATCTGGATCAGCAGCAACAGGCGGCGCAGTATATCGATGCCCTCAAAGCAGATGGCGTTGCAGCCGTGACAGAGTTGGCAGCTTGGCCGACATTTTATCCTGCTGAATCAGATCATCAAAACTTCTATGAACGTAACCCGGAACAAGGCTTCTGTAACTTTGCCATCCCGCCGAAGTTGATGAAACTGCGTAGTAAATTTCAAAACTTGATGAAATAAGCAGTACCTTCATTTTCGGCAGCAACAAGATTGGACAATATTGAAGACACAAAAAAAGCGATCCTTTGAGATCGCTTTTTTAAACATCATCTATTCAGGAGCTCAGCCTTTCGCGCTTTTAGTTCTCGCTCACGAATGCAATATCGTTTAAGCCCGCTTCGCTTGCACGCGACATAACTTGGGCAACCGTATCATAACGTGAATCTTTATCAGCTCTGAGTTGAATCGACGGTTTGACTTCATCTGCCGCAGCCTGATCGAAACGTTTTTGTAACTCGTCTAGATCAATACTTTCAGTGCCCCATGCCAGATCACCATCAGCATTGATACTGATGGTCACTTGTTTTGGTGGTGGCTCAACAATATCTGCAGTCGTTTTTGGTAAATTTAATGGTATTGATGGGTTAGCAACGGTTGCCGTGACCAAAAAGATGATCATCAATACCAACATAATATCAATCAGCGGAATGAGGTTCATCTCATTCATGCCAGTGTCGTTGTCTTCACCCAGTTGAAATGCCATTAAGC